>JABEVA010000173.1 GCA_013044065.1 Phycisphaerae bacterium | reverse complement strand
TGGCCTGGTGGAAAGGGGTACGGCGTTTACCCGCGGCCAGAATCAGATGAAATGTCGGCAGGGTGGTGGGAGTTGCTTTTACGTCGCCATCGTCCTTTGCGGCGGCTTTGAATGGCGTATACTCAAAGCAGCCCAGCGTAAGCCCTTCGGCCAGAGCTTCCAAGAGTTGGGGGTTCGAGACAAAGATGCTTTCCATGGATTGTAAATAGATGCTTACGCCCCGCAGCCGCAGTTGACGGGCTTTGCGGGCGATGGAAGCAGCGGCCCAACGAATTTGATCGGCATCCAGCGATTCTGCTTTGCCCAGTCCTCCGAGCAATAAGCGCCGACTCGGGTGATCCAGCGGACAAACGGCCACATCGCCGGGTTGGCCCTTGAAGTCTCCATGTTGTCGAGCCAGCTCCAACGCTCCGTTAAGCTCCGCGTTCAAGCCGCGCAGGGCGTCGGGAAGATGCGTGGTTTTCGTGGGCAACAAAACGGCGATGGCGCTAGAGCCTGCGGGCCGCTGCTGCCGGAGTTGAATCTGGGGAGGCTTGATGGCCGACAGATTCACCACAGGTTGATATTGGCTGGACGGGTTCATGCTTTTCCTTTCTCATCTAAAACAGCGCCAGAGTGTAACCGAGCTTGGTTAGGGCTACGAGCCTGTCGGCGTGTGCTCCCAATGGGGAAGCGGTGGCATTGTCGCGGCCAAGCGGGACGGGAAGAGATGGTTTCACTTTTTCGTTTTTGCTTGGTTGACCTGAGTAGTCTTGGCGGGTAACATCATCGGTCTTGGCTGGATGTCGGCAGAGTTTCGGGGCGTTTCCCGGATCGCGACATGGTTTGTTTTAATTGTCGGCGTTTTTTTCGCCGACAGACATAAGCGGTGGTAAGAAGCGTGCTCCAGCCGGCTTCCGATATCGCTGATACAACTCGGGGGTTTTCTCATGGCCAACCAGCAATTGGTTCGGGAACTTGTTGATTCGGGCATTCACTTTGGCCATCGGACCAGTCGATGGTGTCCGAAAATGAAGCCGTACATTTACGGCAAACGCAATTTAATTCATATTATTGACGTTCGTGAAACGCTCAAGGGGATTATCGCTGCGCAGCGGTTTCTAGGGCGGCTGGTCGGTGGCGGCCGGGACGTGTTGTTTGTAGGAACTAAACGCCAGGCCCGCGCGGTTATTGACGATGTAGCCAAACAAACCGGGATGCCGGTAGTCACGGAACGCTGGCTTGGCGGCACGCTGACCAACTTTCGCACCATTCGCTCGCGGCTGCAACGGCTGCAGGAACTGGAACGGATATTGGAATCGCCGGACGTTAGTAAAAAGTATTCCAAAAAAATGGAATCGGGCTTGAAACGGGAATACCGAAAAATTCTCCGTAACCTCGCCGGTATTCGCAACATGGAACGTTTGCCGGGAGCTTTGTGCGTCGTGGACGTAAAGCGCGAAGCCAACGCTATTTTGGAGGCCCGGAAGCTGGGTATACCGGTCATCGGTCTTATCGACACCGACAGTGATCCCGATATGGTGGATATTGCTATTCCGGGTAATGATGACGCCATGCGAGCCATTGATCTGGTCATGAAAGAACTTTCGGCGGCAGTCATTGAAGGCAAGGCTGGCCGTGTGGCCAAAGAGGAACAGGATAAACTCCAACACCAAAATCGACCGGAACGGCCGGACCGGCGGCGACGACCCACGTCGTCTCAATCTGCCGAAGAATTAAATACCCCCAATGATGAAAAGCCGATCCCCCAACCAGAACCGGCCAAACCGGTGGCATCGGTGCGGAGCGTTCCGACTGACCAAACTCCGCTGACCTCCGCCACTCCAGTTGCTTAAGGCTGGTCCAACTTTCGGCGGGCATGAGACGCAACCGTCATCGTGTTATCAGCCTTAAATGTGGCTGGGGATATTTGTTTTAGCCGCATGGCTGACGCGGCGCGGGCTTAAGTTGGCCAAAATCAAGGACGGTTTTGAAAGGGTATGCCTGAATGAATCCGCAAAGTGCACAGAAGCAATCGTGGTCGCGGCAGCATCCAGTCCTGAAAAAAAATCTTATCATCCTGGCCCTGGTTCTGGTGGCGGAAGTGGCCCTGCTGAGTTTCAATGCCCGGTTGGATACCATAACCTGGCGGGCCACACGCTGGTTCATGGGCAATCAGGCCCCGTACAATTGGGACAAGGTGAAGGAAAACCCCAAGCTTCACCGGCATGCGCCATGGTGGAGAACCGTTACACCACCGCTGCATTCTCATGTGTATCATAACAGTGAAAATCTCTGGCGAATTTTGCGCGATGTTGGCGAGCCGGAGGAAGTAATTTTTGTCGCGGCTGTGCTTCTCTGGTACGATCCGGCCGGCTGGAAGGCCGCAGTGATGCTCGTGGCTGCGGTGCTTGGTGCCGGGGGCGTCTCCGCGGTTATCAAACCGCTGGTGGGACGGCTGCGCCCCATTGGATATCTCAATACGGGTATATTTGTCCATGAAGACGGTTTTTTATTCCACTGGAGCCGGCGGGGTTGGGCCTTGGTACACTCTGCCGGCCATTTGGGTGCGGCCGCCGCAAGCCGTTTGGCCACCGCCTGGCAGAGCCTGCCCACAGGCCACACCAACAACGGCCTGAGCCTCTTTGAACCCATGCGTAATTTCGTCAATCAGGTCGACTTAAGCTTTCCCAGTGGGCACGCCACTGCGGTCTTTGCCATGGCGGCGGTGATGATCTACCTTTCGCCGCGTGGAAGGATTTTGTTTTTGATTGTGGCTTGGGGAACGGCGTTTTCACGCATGGTCATGCAGGCCCATTTCTACAGCGATATCATCGCCGGTTCCACCATCGGCTGGTTTGTCGGATTCGGCATTACCATCTGGCTGGGAGAGCGGCTGGGGGTACCGCAACGCCATTGGCCGCTGGCTCTCGGCACGAGTCCGGTGTGATAGAACTTCCACCCGTCAATGTGTTGCTCAAACTTGCTCCAGCCGCGCTGCGCCTTGAGCGGCGCTGATGCCGCCTCGGGCGGGCTTGCCAATGAGTCTTGTAACCCTAGGCGAGGCGCCAACCACTTGAGTTGCGTAAGGCCATCAGCGAGCCGGGGAAGCGCCAATGTGGTGGCGATACCATTCGATGGTGGTTTTCAGGCCGTCTTCCAGAGTGGTGCGGGCGATAAAGCCGAAGCGATCCCTGGCCCGCATGGTATCGAGGCAGCGCCGGGGCTGGCCATCGGGCTTGGTGGGATCCCAGACGATTTTTCCGGCAAACCCGCATAACCTGGAGATCAGTTCAGTAAGCTCGCGGATGGTGATTTCCCGTCCGGCCCCCAGATTCACCGGTTCGGGCTGATCGTAGCGGGTGGTAGCCAGCACAATGCCTTCGGCGGCATCATCCACATAGAGAAATTCCCGCGACGCCGCTCCGGTGCCCCAGGCGGTGATGTGGTTTGCTCCGGCCTGACCGGCCTCCACAAATTTACGTATCAGGGCGGGAATAACGTGCGAGCTGTGCGGATCAAAATTATCGCCGGGGCCATAGAGATTCACAGGCAGGAGGTAAATGGCGTTGAGTCCGTATTGTTGGCGATAGCCCTGGCACATGGTGAGCAGCGATTTTTTGGCGATGCCATAGGGGGCGTTGGTCTCCTCCGGAAAGCCATTCCACAGATCATCTTCCTTAAACGGTACCGGAGTGAATTTGGGATAAGCACAGATGGTGCCCACCTGCACAAACTTGCGCACCTTGCCCAGGCGTGCGGCTTCGATGAGGTTAATGCCCATGATGGCGTTGCTGTAAAAGTACAGGCCGGGATTTTCACGATTGGCACCAATCCCGCCCACGCGGGCCGCTAGATGAATGACCACCTCGGGGCGAACTTCGGCCATCATTTTTTCAGTCTGATCCTGGCGGGTGAGATCGCAGTCGCCGCTGCGTAGGACGGTGATATCAGCTTTGAGTTCAGGACGCTGGCGCAGTTTTTGGCAAACCACGCGCCCCAGAAATCCGGCTCCACCGGTAATAAGATAGCGCATGTGTTTAAGCTCCGGATTGGGGTTGGCGGGAGTGGTGTTGGATTAATTTTTCGTTTTCGGCCAGGCGCATATCGGCGGCGATCATCATTTTAGCCAGATCGGTAAAACCGACGGTGGGTTTCCAGCCCAGAATTTTGCGAGCCTTGCTGGCATCACCCAGCAGCAAATCCACTTCCGCGGGGCGGAAATACTGGGGGTCGATTTTGACATGCTTTTCCCAGTTCAACCCCAGCAGTTCGAAGCACAAGGCAATCCATTCGCGGACGGTATGGGTTTCGCCGGTGGCGATGACAAAATCATCGGCCCGCTCCTGCTGGAGCATCATCCACATGGCCTGTACGTAATCGCCGGCAAAGCCCCAGTCACGTTTGGCGTCTAAATTACCCATATACAGGGTATCCTGCAGGCCGGCCTTGATACGTGTGGCGGCGCGGGTTACTTTGCGGGTGACAAACGTTTCACCCCGGCGGGGTGATTCATGGTTAAACAGAATGCCATTGCAGGCGTACATGCCGTAGGCCTCGCGGTAGTTGATCACCTGCCAATAGGAATAGACCTTGGCGCAGGCATAGGGGCTGCGCGGATGAAACGGCGTGGTTTCTTTTTGCGGCGTTTCCACCACTTTGCCGTACATTTCACTGGAAGAAGCCTGATAGTACCGCACCGGCAGGCCCAAATCGCGAATGGCTTCCAAAAGCATCAGCGTGCCAAGGGCATCGGTGTGAACGGTGTAAACGGGTTGATCGTAGCTGACCCGCACATGCGATTGCGCTCCCAAATTATAAACTTCGGTGGGGCGGGCTTTGGAGAGCACATCGCGCAGGCCGGCGGCATCGGTTAAATCGCCGTAGTGCAGGTGCAGGCGGCTGCCCGCCACGTGCGGATCCTGATAAATATGGTCGAGACGGCCAGTGTTAAATGTGCTGGAACGGCGAATAATGCCATGCACATGATAGCCTTTGGCCAGCAGAAACTCAGCCAGATAGGACCCGTCCTGGCCGGTGATGCCGGTTATTAACGCCCGGCGTGGGTTGGAAGATTGATTCATAAAGTTCACTCAAACAATGCCGTAGAAGGTTGCACCGTGGGCACCAAATCCGGTGGTACTATAAGCGGGGCGGCGGGCATGCTCAAGTAAGCTACTTGGTGGGGCGAGGGGTGGCCGGATCTCCGTAACAGGGAGAATGCAGGCGCGATCATCCCGGCGGTACCGATCCGAGCACCTCCCCAAGGCGAGTACGAAAGGCATTAAAGCTGGGCATGTCGATTCTGTTGGTTTGAATTTCGCCTTGATCAATTTTCGCGCAAAGCCCATCGTGCGAGCCGCCCGGAGGGAGCAGCCGGGCCAGTTCATTTTTCAGCGAGTTGGGCGAATTATCATTACCGGATCGGTCCTCCAACGCCGCGCAATTTTGGTAGGGTGCGGGTTTAAGGGCGCATATTAACCATGCTTCGGACTTGGGTTTTGGGACCATGGGAACACCACCGGAAAAGTTCTCCTCGGCAAAGCCGTCGAGCATCGACTGCTGTTGATCTGCCCACCGGCTGCGGCCCGCCGAGGCGGTGCCATCGGAATCGCGAAAGAGAATCGCCACCACGGCCTGGCCAAAAGATTCGGCTTTCCCTTTAGCTATTTTGGCCAATGCTCTGGCATTGTTAAAGAAGTACCGGGTCTCTTTTTTTGTTTTGACGCCCGGTAGCCTGATGGTCTTCGGCACGGCCTTGAAGCTGGTCGCCACCTCACTTAGGCCGCCGTTGGAGATAAATTCAAACCGTGAAGTATGCGAAAAAATGGAATCCATTCCGTTGTGCCGCACAATCTGGTCGATGAGGGATGCCATTGGTCCTTTCTGAAAGTTTTCGGCGGAGCAGACGATGCGGCCATCTCGGCAGGTTCCAATGTCGGTAGGTCCTTCGCCGCTGATCAGGAAGTACATATCAACCGTCTCCCGGCTTGATCCCGGTGATTTCTTCCGAGAGTCGCCGCAGATCGGTATCGGCAAACGCCTCTCCCGGCCCCATGACCTTGAGTTTTTCGCTCAATGAGGGTATCTCAAAGAGCGGTTTGGCCTGGGTAAAACCATCCTTGGTTCGATAAAGAAAAATAACCGATTCTTTTGCCTGCTGGTCATCAAGGTAATTGAGTATCATGGGGCTATGGGTGGTAAGGAGAACCTGCTGGGGGGCGGTCGAGAGATTCTTAACCACCATCTCAATCAATTCCGGGTTTATACCGTTTTCAATCTCGTCGAAAACCAAAAAGCCATGTTTAGATGCCAATTCCGCGAAGATGGCCAGCAACCGTAAGGTTCCGTCGTTGATGTGCTGGGCTTCGGTCAAGAGCGATTTTCCCCCGAATTGCTCGGCGATTTGCAACTGCTTCCATCCAGACCGCAGTGATTTCACCGTGATATCGGTCAATTGCGGATAGGCCGTGCGTAATTTCTGCGACAAGGCCTCGGTTTTATCCACTCCGGCATCAGCCAGGAACGCCGAAAGATTCCTCCCCCCGAGTCCAAGAGAACCCTTTGCCTCGCGCACACGGTCACGTAGTCGCTCGGGCGTGAGCATATCGAGCGATTCCGTGCTGCCAAGAAATCCCTTCATGTCGCGCAACTGTTCCGGCAGTTTATCATCCAACAGAGCCGACAGAATTGAGCCTTGGTATTGAAATTCGATCGGCTGATCGTCGGGGCGACCTATGAGTCGGTAGTTGCCTTTTGCGACCTGTAAAAGAATCGGATACTCGGCCTGCGCGGCAGTGGATCGTATCGTTTCATTGACACACGTCAGGCTATGTGGATCAAAAGTTGCAGTCCAAATCAGATCGTGGTCGTTGGATTGCTGAAAAGTCAAGCCAAACGTAACCACTTTTGAAGAAGTAAGCTTGGACAGCACGTCCTTGGCTTTCCAGCCGCGGAGCCTGAGCCAATTCTCGATATTGCCGCGAACTTGCTGTGCGGCGAAATCAATAAATTGCAGCACGGTCGATTTACCGGATCCGTTCAAGCCCGTGAGGCAACAGAATTTGGGCAGATCAACTTCGAATTTGACAAGCGACTTGAAGTTGTCCGCTTTAATGGATTTTACGCGCACAAGGTATCTCCAACAGCCGGTCCGCAATTCGGCAATTGCTGGATTATCACCTGTATGTTGGCGTCTTGCCAGTCTGCAGCGCAGCGCCGGATGCGGCACGGTGTGCCGGAAGCCTGAAATTTGAGCCAGCGTCATTCTTCGGGTGGCGGTCCCGCCCGTTGTCGAAAAACCCGGATCACGGGGACTCTACAGAAAGCGGCTGGAGGGTGGCGGCTTGTTTCATCAAGCCGGGAGGCGGTTAGGGGGTGGATGTCGGCTGGACGCGAGCAGTGGCCGCCAAACCGGATGACGCTTGGTTTCCATCGGTACTTGTCATCGCCGTTTAAGTACCTCTATAATACCGTCCTGCCGCCGGGTTATGGCTTTGCTCCGGACTGGTTTTTCTTATGAGCATGATTTTTACGTGGAGCTTTGATTCTAGTGGATACAAAATTGCAATGGGGTTTAATTGGTACGGGTGGTATTGCCAAAACTTTTGCCAAGGGAGTTTTGGCGTCGCAAAAAAACCAGTTGGTGGCGGTGGGGAGCCGCAGCATGGAAAAGGCTGTGGAATTCGGTAAGGATTTTCTGGGGGAAACGTCGGTGCGTCGGCATGGCAGCTACGAGGCGCTGCTGGCAGATCCTCAAGTGCAGGCAGTATACATTTCCACGCCGCACCCAATGCATGGGCAATGGGCGGTGCTGGCGGCTCGTGCAGGCAAGCATATCCTCTGTGAGAAGCCGCTGACGCTCAACTATGCCGAGACCATGCAGGTGGTGGAAGCGGCCCGGCGGCACGGTGTATTTTTGATGGAAGCGTTTATGTATCGCTGCCATCCACTGATTCAGAAACTGGTGGATCTGATCCGTGAAAAAGCAATCGGAGAAGTGCGGATGATTGAAGCCAGCTTTGGCTTTTGCGCTGGAGAAAATCTGGAAGGCCGGTTGTTCAAAAATGATCTGGGCGGGGGCGGAATCCTGGATGTGGGATGCTATCCGATGTCGATGGCGCGGCTGGTGGCTGGGGCCGCGGCAGGACAAGACTTTCTGGATCCGACGGAGGTGAAGGGTTGCGGTGTATTGCACGCCAAAGCCGGCGTGGATGAAACGAGCTATGCAGTGCTGAAATTTGCTAACGGCATTGTTGCGTCGCTGGGTACGGCGGTGCGGTGCAATATGCCTAATGATGTGGTGGTTCTGGGAACCACGGGCAAGCTCACATTGCCATGGGCCTGGATACCCAAAGAAAAAGATAACAAAATTATTCTGGAGCAACAGGGCAAGGAACGGCGGGAAATTTTGGTGGATGGTATAGCCAATGTGTACACCCTGGAGGCGGATGTGGTGGCGGACGCGGTGGCGGCGGGGCGGCTGGAAGCCTCGAGTCCGGCCATGAGCTGGAAAGACACTCTGGGCAATATGGCGGCGCTGGATAAATGGCGAGCAACCATTGGCCTGGTCTACAACGCGGAAAAGCCGGAAAAGATGCGTTTGCCGATTCACGGCGGCCCGCTGCGTGTGCAAAGCGGGACAGGATTGCCGGAGATGGAATATGGACAAATTGCGGGGGTGGACAAACGCGTGTCCCGGCTGGTCTTTGGCGTGGACAAGGTGACGATCAACACGTTTCCGATGGCGGCGGCCATGATGGATGATTACTTCGAGCGCGGGGGCAATGCGTTTGACACTGCGCATATTTATGGTGGCGGCGGTTGCGAGCGGGCACTGGGGCAATGGGTTAAAAACCGGCGGATTCGGGAAAAAGTGGTGGTGCTGGGCAAGGGGGCGCACACGCCGAATTGCAATCCGGAAGCGCTAACGCGGCAAATGATGGAAAGTTTTGAGCGGTTGGAGATGGATTATCTGGACATCTACATGATGCACCGGGACAACCCGGACGTTCCAGTAGGCGACTTTGTGGACGTGCTGAATATGCACCTTCGCAAGAAGCATATTCGGGCCTTTGGAGGATCCAACTGGTCGCCGGCGCGGATCGATGCGTTTAACCGTTACGCAGCCAAAAAGGGGTTACGCGGATTTGCGGCGGTGAGCAATAATTTCAGCCTGGCGGAAATGATGGATCCGGTATGGGCGGGCTGCATTGCCGCGTCGGATGCGAAAGCGCGGGCGTGGTTTACCAAAACGCAGATGCCGCTGATGGCGTGGAGCAGTCAAGCCCGTGGATTTTTTACGGATCGGTCCAGTCCGACGAATAAATCGGACGCGGAGTTGGTGCGTTGCTGGTATTCCAAGGAGAACTTCGCACGCAAGAAGCGGGCGGTCAAGCTGGCGCAGGAGAAGGGCGTTTCGCCGATTGTGATTGCACTGGCGTATGTGCTGTGTCAGCCATTCCCGACGTTTCCACTGATTGGGCCATGGAACGTTTCGGAAACGGCAAGCAGTTTCGAGGCACTCAAGGTTAAGCTGACGCCGGAAGAAATTCAGTGGCTGAATCTGGAAAAATAACCGACGTGGCCTAATTGGCACCAGCAAAACGTGGTTGAGCGGATCAGAATCAAAGCTGGTCGGTGGCGGTTGTGTCTGGGTTGGCATAAAGATCACGAATGTGGCGGCAGATGCGATTGAAGTCGGCGCGATCCTGCTCGGAAAGGCCGGCAAGCAGATGTAGGGTTTTTTGCATGCGTAAAACGCTGATGGCCCGGTGCAAATCGCCGACATTGTGAGGTTTTCCGGCACGGCTGATGGCGTCGAGCGCGAGAAATTGGGCTTCGGAAATTTCATCCTGCTGACCGGGTCGCGAGGCCAGTCGCTCTCGCCAGGACATTTTGGTCAGGTTGAAAATGTCTTCCGCCATTTGGGTCAGGGAGTTTTGCGGGGTTGAATCGACCATAGATTACAAAACATTTGACCAGTCACATTATTTGTGCATTGCAAACTATTGTGGAGGAGTTGCAATCCGGCGGTTCCGATCAGGCGGTGGTGGTTGATGGCGTGGGAACGGCGGTGCCAGCAGGGAGTATCTGGTTGGAAGTGGCAGGGGCGGCGGCCTGCACAATCAGCACTGAGCAATGGGCCTGATCGGCGACAGACTGCTGCGATTTACCCAGTAATTTATGGTGCAGTTGCCATTGTGGAGCAATGCCGAGAATAATCAGATCGTAATGCTGCGATTCCAGCACCACCACTTGCGCCGGCGAATCGCTTTCCATGACTTGAAAATGAATTTGATTGGCCGTACCGGTCGAAGATATATGACGGTCCACCAGCGATTGCACGCCGATTTTTTCAGAGGAAGCTGCTTTGGAAGTGCCGGGCTTCACCACATGCAGGATGGTCACGCGCAGATCATGGTTGCGGCCCAGGCGATCAGCGGCGATCAAAGCTCCGATATCCTGCGGTTCGCCGAGGTACGGCACCATCACGCGGCGGATATCAGCCAAGTTCTTTTCGGCGAGGATGGCGACGTTGCGGCCCGCATCGCGAAGCACCTCGTCGGCCAAGCTGCCCAGTGGTGCGGATGAAAACAGGCCGCGGTGGCCACCCAGGAGTATCCATTGGGCCTGATAGTGTGCGGCGTTGAGGCAAATATCCCGGCCAAAATCGCGGCTGACAAGACTGATGGCATTGACCGGAATTTTCAATTTGGCGGCCTGCTGAATGGCCATTTCAACAGGATCGTCCGGGGGATGGAGCAAGTTTTGTCGCTGCTCATGTTCATCCGGGTTGGCCAGATGCATGGCGAGAATGCGGCCCGGATCGTTAGCGAGAAACAATGCCGCAATACGCGTGAGCATGGCCGCGGTGAGCGGGGAGGAAAGCATGGTTAAAATACGGGTTTCACCCTGGGCTACTTCGGGTGCTTCGGCGGCGGCGTCCCGCCGCTGGCGTGCCGGTGAGTAGCACAGATACAGCAGGGGCGTGGTGGTGAAGGTGGTGGCAAGGGCCATAATCACCATGATGGCAAACATGGCCGGCGAGAGTACGTGCAAGCTCAGGCCGATGTTCAGGACGATAAGTTCAATGAGGCCGCGAGCATTCATGAGTGCCCCGAGCACGCCGGATTGCCGCCAGGTAAGGCCTGCGAATTTTGCGGCCAGCGATGAGCAGGCAAGCTTGGAAACAGTGGCGACCACCAGCACGAGCAGGCATATTTGCCAAAGATGGGTGGTATTCAAGAGGCCGATCTGAGTACGCAGGCCGGTGTAGGCAAAAAATATCGGTAGCAGCAGAAGCAGTACCAAGTCTTCCAATTTGTCCGTGAGATGACGGACGAAGCGACCTTCCGCCGGCATGGCCGCACCCAGAAGGAAACCACCGAAAATTGCCTGAATTCCGATCCATTCGGTAATACAACCGGAAAGCAACAACAGCAGCAGGATCAACGCCAGAGTGTTACGGGATAAATAACCGCGGCGTTCATACACCACTTGGAGGGGGCGCAGGAGTTTGGGCATGACAATTAACATAAACGCGCCGAAACTAAGTGTCCAAACCACCGTCATCGCGGCCGAAGCCAAGGGATATTCCGCTTTGTGTGTGCCAAGTCCGGCGCTGGTGCATACGGCGATGACCAAGGCCAGCAGACACCATCCGATGACATCGTTGAAGGCACCACAGGCCAGGGCAAATGCTCCCACGCGGGTGCGCTGCAGATTGCGTTCAGCGATGATTCTAGCCAGCACCGGGAACGCGGTAATGCACATAGCTGTTCCGATAAAAAGTGCGAATACAAATTCGTTATTGACGGGGCCATGGAGCGTGGGAAACAAAATAACGCCGAGGATAATTCCCGCGATCAAAGGACCGGCCAAACTCGAGGTTCCCGCGATCAGCAGGGCCTTGCCCTGATTACGCAGCAATTTGGGGTCCAGTTCCAGGCCGACTAAAAACATGAAAAGCACCACCCCGATCTGGCTGAGGATATTCAGGTCCGGATAGGGATCAGCGCCAGGCTGTACGGGAAAAAGCATTTTTAGCCACACGCCGTGGGCCAGCAGACCCAGAACAGAGGGGCCTAACATGATTCCCGCGAGCATTTCGCCGACCACGCGCGGCTGGCCGATGAAACGCATCGCGGATCCCAGCAGTCTGGCGGCCAGCAGGATAACAGCGATTTGCAGCAGAAGTTGTTCGAGGCTGTCATGCATAAAACACCAACTTTGTGGGGCTGCAATTTTTGGTTCTGGTGGCGGTTCCAAGACCGGCACGGACCGATCTTACCACGTTTAACAGAAGGCCCATAGGGGGTCAGGACGGCCCGTGGCGCGGCGATCTACCAACCATAGAACGGCCTGGCGTGGACGCTTATCGCATTGTAAACCAGAAGTAGAAAAAAGGAATGAAAGTTAGCCTTATTCATGCTTATATACATGTGGATGCTGTCACGTGGCCGACTGGGTTGGCACCGGCGTAGCGGGGACGTTGGCCGGCTGGTTGGCCGACTTCGACGAGACCGATGGAGGCTGGGCTGCGGCGGGTCTGGTTTGCACGATCAGAACAGAGCAGGCGCTGCGTTGGGCGACGGAGGTTTGGGAAACGCCCAGCAGTTTCTGGTGGAGTTGCCATTGGGGAGAAATTCCCAGAATAATCAGATCGTAATGATGCGACTCGCGGACGACGACCTGGGCCGGCGAATCGTTTTCCAGCACCTGCATGTGAATTTGATTGGTGCTGTCGGCGGAGGGTAGATATTTATCGATCAGGGTTTGAACGCCGGAGGAAAATTCCGGCTTAGGTGCATTGCCAGTCCTAGTTCCGGGCCGCACCACGTGAAGGATGGTGATGTGAACATCCGGGGAGACCGCCATGGCCCGGGCTGCGAGCAAGGCTCCCACATCCTGCGGTTCGCCAATGTAGGGCACGAGAATATGGCGTGGCCGAGGGGAGAATTTGTGCACCAGAATCGCGACGTTGCAGGGGGCCTTAGCAAGGACTTGGCCGGTAACGCCACCCAAAGACGAGCCATAAAAAATTCCGGTGTGCGATCCCATGATGATCCAGCCAGCCTGCTGGTGTGCGGCGGTGCGGCAAATATCGCGTGAGATTTTGCGGCTGGGGAAGATGGAGGTGCCCAGTTTCAGGTCTAGTCGACGTGCTTCTTCGACTGCGGCATCCAGCGGCTGGCGCTGGGCCTGGGCCAGCGAACCACTGAGAATCTGCCAAGAATCGGGTGAGTGCAGTTGCAGGGCCTGCACGCGGCCCGGCTTTGATCCCAAAAGCAGGGAACCAATTTGCACCAGTGGCACAGCGGTTTGAGTTTGTGACAGACACAGCAAAATGCGTTGGCCGGCCTGCATTTCCGGTGCTGATTCACCGTCATCTTGAGTATTGGTGAGTTGTCGCCGACGCATTGGTGCGGCCAGCAGGCTGATAAACGGGGTGGAAAGCACCGTGGCGGAAAGCAACGCCAGCACGAGCATGGCCATGGTTTTGGCATCAATGGCGTGCATCTGCCAGGCCAGGTTGAGGATAATGAGTTCCATCACCCCGTGGCAGTTAACGAGAAAACCCATCAAGGTCGATTCGCGGAAAGAAAGTCCGGCGAATTTGGCCGCGGTGGTTCCCACGATCACTTTCAGCAGCACCATGGCCAGCAGCAGCCAAGCCCAGGTTTGCCAGAGGTTGCGGCTGTCGATGAGGGCTATATTGGTCCGCAGGCCGATGGTGGTAAAAAAAATGGGCATCAGAAGCAGCAGCGTGACATCTTCAAGTTTTTCGGTGAGGTGTTTAACAAAGCGTGCTTCGGACGGAAGGATGGCTCCCATCATAAATGCCCCGAAGATGAGGTTGATGCCCAGCAGTTGGGTAAAGGCGCTGCTGATGAGCAACAACAGCAGGAGGAGTGCCAGGACATCGCGTGTAAGCTGGCTGCGCGATTCAAAGTGGGCTTGAAATTTCCAAAGAAACCGCGGCACAAAAAACATCATCACAATGGTATAGGCAACGGCCAACCCAAGCGTCTTGAGGCCCAGGAGAACGGAGATGGGAATGGAGGCCCCATGGCCGGACACCTGTGTCTGGGCAATATCATACACCACCGCCAGCAGGCACCAGCCCGTAACGTCTATGACCGCGGCGCTGGCGATGGCCATTTGCCCAACACTGGTACGCGTGAGCCCTTGGTCGGTGATAATGCGGGCCATGACCGGAAACGCGCTGGCTCCGATGGCGGCGGCGGTCATTAAAATAAAAGCAATATGGGAATGTCCGCTGTCCAGATGGCCACGATATACCAGTGCCGCCGCCACGGCAATACCGCCCGCAAATGGAATGAGAATGCTGGCCAGCCCCATTCCCAGGGCGCTGCCTCCGCGTTTGACCAGCGTGCGCAAGTCCAGTTCCAAACCCACCATAAACATAAAAAACATAAGCCCCAGTTGGCTGATGATGTTGAGATAGGGCATGGCGTGGTCAGGAAATAACCAGTGCAGAAGCTCTCCGTGATGGATCAGGCCTAACACAGATGGTCCCAGCACCAGACCGCCGAGCATTTCGCCGATGACTTCTGGTTGGCCCAGCAGTCGCATGATAATGCCGCCGAGCCGCGCCACCAATAAGATCATGGCGATTTCCACAACCAGCAGATAAATACTCAAGGGGTGCAACTCCATCAGACCGCGGCGGGAAGTCCAAGGCGCTATCATCGCTGATTCCTGGCCGTCTGGCCAGCCTGTGGCCAATAGCCTGCGGCCGACGGCCGACTTCATTGGCGGTCTATTGCGGCGGCGATTATGTTATGCCTCCATGAGTGACCTGCATGGCAATCTGGCAACCGTGCTGACGCCTCCCGGCGTGGGGGCCATCGCCGTTTTGGCAGTGGCCGGGCCAGGGGCGGCAGCGGCGGTGGGCGGGCTGACCGGGCGGAAAGCGCCTTTCGAGATGTTACGCACTTATCTGGTTAAATTAACGGATAATGGTGAATCGTTGGATGAAGGAATTGTGATTCGCCGGGCTGCCGACATTTTTGAAATTCATGTGCATGGCGGCACGGCGGTGGTACAGGCCATTCTTGCGGCCCTGGCGCGGCGGGATATGCACGAGATTTCGCTGGAAGCGGCATCCCGGCGGCGGCCTGCCTTGGCGGCGGTGGAGGATGAATCGACTATCGCCGCTGAGGTTATGGATGCTTTGCCGGGGGTGAATTCAGTCCTGGGCGTTCGCCTGCTGCTGGCGCAGCGACGGGGTG
>JABEVA010000172.1 GCA_013044065.1 Phycisphaerae bacterium | reverse complement strand
GGCAATGAGGGCATCGCAGAAACGGTCGAGTTCAGCCCGCGATTCACTTTCGGTTGGTTCGATCATCATGGTGCCGGGTTCCGGCCAGGAAATGGTGGGAGCGTGAAAGCCGTAGTCCATAAGGCGTTTGGCAATATCTTCGACTTTGATTCCGGCGGAGGTTTCAAAACCGCGGGCATCGATGATGAATTCGTGGGCGCAAAACCCATGTTGACCCTTAAAGGCAATGGGATAATGGACACCAAGCCGGTGGGCCATATAGTTGGCATTCAAGATGGCCACTGCGGTGGCTTTTTTCAGGCCGGAGGCACCCATCATCGAGATGTAGGCCCAAGGAATCGTCAAAATTGAAGCGCTGCCGTACGGGGCTGCGGCCACAGGCCCCATAGCGCTGGGGCCGGCACTGCCGCCGATGGGATGGCCGGGCAAGAATGGTGCCAGATGTTTGGCCACGGCAATCGGACCCATGCCCGGTCCGCCGCCGCCGTGAGGGATGCAAAAGGTTTTGTGGAGGTTGAGGTGGCAGACATCGGCACCAATATCCGCAGGGCGACAAAGGCCCACCTGGGCGTTCATGTTGGCCCCATCCATATACACCTGGCCGCCATGGTCATGGACGACGGCGCAAATATCCCGGATATGTTCTTCAAAAACACCATGGGTGGATGGATAGGTAACCATCAGGCAGGAGAGGTTTTGGCGATGGGCGCGGGCCTTATCGGCGAGGTCGGATAAATCCACATTGCCCTGCGGATCGCAGGTCACCGCCACGACCTGCAATCCCGCGGTCACGGCGCTGGCAGGGTTGGTACCATGGGCGGAGTCCGGGATCAGGCAAATGTTCCGGTGGGCCTGGCCACGCGATTGATGCCAGGCACGAATCACCAGCAAGCCCGTGTATTCGCCTTGTGAACCGGCGTTGGGTTGCAGCGATACTGCGGGGAAACCGGTAATTTCAGCCAAGAATTTCTGCAACTGATCAAAGAGCATGGCATAACCGCGGGTTTGATCGGCCGGGGCAAAGGGGTGCACATCGGCCCACAAAGGCCAGGTGATGGGCAGCATTTCCGCGGTGGCATTGAGTTTCATGGTACAGGATCCGAGTGGAATCATGGAACTGGTGAGCGACAAGTCGCGGGATTCCAGGCGACGAATGTAGCGCAGCATTTGGGTTTCGCTGTGATGCTGGTTAAAAACCGGATGCTCCAGGAAAGGGGAACTGCGGCGCAGGGTCGGCGGGTATTCGATGTTGGCTTGGGTGGCCAAGTCATCCAACATAAAGGGCAATGGACGCTTGGGGCAGAAGATGTGCAGCAGGGCGTGGACTTCGGCCATGTCGGTGCGTTCGTCCAGGGCTATGCCGATGGAGCCATCGTTATAACTGCGTAAATTGATGGACTTCACCCGTGCGGCCTCCAGGATATCGGCCAATGGGGCGTGGCCGCCGGGGGTTACGCGCAGCGTATCAAAAAATAAATCGTCGCCGACCTGATGGCCCAGCCGGACCAGGCCATGGGCCAAGACCGCCGTCCAGGCGTGAATTCGGCGGGCAATGCGTATTAGACCGGCCGGCCCATGGTAGACCGCGTGCATGGCCGCCACGACGGCCGGCAGCACCTGGGCGGTGCAGATATTGCTGGTGGCGCGCTCGCGTTTGATGTGCTGTTCGCGGGTTTGAATGGCCAGTCGCAGCGCGGGTTGTCCGGCGGCATCCCGAGATACGCCGACGATACGTCCGGGAATTTTGCGGGCCAATTCCTGGCGGGTGGCCAAAAAGGCGGCATGGGGGCCACCGGCACCCATGGGCATGCCCAAGCGCTGGGTGCTGCCTACGGCGATATCCGCGCCAAATTCTCCCGGGGGGCGAAGCAGCGTCAGGGCAAGAATATCCGATGCGACCACCACCCGGACCTGATGTTGATGGGCTAAGGCGACTAGATCATCCAAGCAGTGAATATGGCCATCGGTGGCGGGGTATTGAAGCAGGATTCCAAAGATCGTGCCGGCAGAGAAATCGGCCTGTTCAGGTTGGCCGACAATGGCCTTCAAGCCCAGCGCCGTCAGCCGTGTCTGAACCACGGCAATGGTCTGCGGATGGCAATCCTGGGCGATAAAAAAAGTGTCGCGGGGATCATCAGCACCGCCGCGGCACATGGCCATGGCTTCTGCGGCGGCGGTAGCCTCGTCAAGCAGCGACGCATTGGCCAGGGGCAAAGCGGTGAGATCGGCCACCATGGTCTGAAAATTGAGCAGAGCCTCCAGGCGGCCTTGGGAAATTTCCGCCTGATACGGGGTGTACTGCGTGTACCAGCCGGGGTTTTCCAGCACATTGCGCAGAATCACCGGAGCGGTAAGAGCGTCCTGATAGCCCATGCCAATGAGGCTGCGAAACACCCGGTTTTCGCCAGCCAATTGGCGCAACTTTTTAAGCATGGAAGCTTCAGAGAGAGGCTCCGGCAGGGTCAGAGGAGCCTGGAGGCGTATGCCGGAGGGGACGGTGCGAGCCAGGAGTTCATCCAGCGATTCCAGGCCCATCTGTGCCAGCATGGCCTGCACCTGGGCATCGTGTGGTCCGAGATGGCGGGTGACAAAATTATCCTCGGCCATGAGGACGGCCCAGGCCGAAGCGGATGGGTGGGGTAGCGAAGCCTTGGCCGCGAGGGTGGCGGAAGCAGATGGCATTGTTGTGGAACCTTTCTATGGTACTAAAGGGAACGCAAACCAAGGGGATTATAACCGTGCGGGCTTACCGCTGCGATCTTGAGCCGATGGGCTTGAGACGCAGGGTGACCGGAGCGGCGGTGAGGCATGGGGCACTGGCGGGAGATGCGGTCTTGCGTTGGTCTAAAACATGCGGTAATCTGGCTGGGGAGGCAGTGTTTTAGGAAGGTTTTCGGGGTATGAAACTCAAAGATTCCACGCGACTGATTTTTATCGGCGATTCCATCACGGATTGTGGTCGGGGCCGGCCCATCGGCGATGGCAGTTTGGGCACTGGGTATGTATCGATGATTGACGCTCTGATGACGGCGGTTTATCCGCAGTTCAAGATACGAATTTTCAATCAGGGTATCAGCGGCAATACCGTGCGTGATCTGGCGGGCCGATGGGATAGTGATGTTCTGGCCTTGAAGCCGGACTGGCTGGTGATCATGATTGGTATTAACGATGTGTGGCGGCAATTTGATAATGCCACTCGGCCGGAGTATGGTGTGCCGCTGGCGGAATATGAAAGCACGCTGGATGAATTGATTTCCAAGACGCTGCCGATGACCAGAAACATTGTGCTGATGACGCCTTTTTTTATTGAATCGAGCACGCACGATGCGATGCGCAAGCGCATGGACGAATATGGAGCTGCGGTGAAAAAGCTGGCGCACAAGCATACGCTGATCAGCGTGGATACCCAGGCGGCGTTCAATCATGTGCTCGAATCGCGTTACTCCGCGGGGCTGGCGTGGGACCGTGTGCATCCCAGTGCCGCCGGGCACATGCTGCTGGCGTGGGCATTTTTAAAAAGCATCGGCTTTGTGTGGTAGAACCTCTTGAACCATGTCCTGATGGGGCCGGGAACAAGTTGCTTGGCCCATGACCTGCCGGGATGAATGGCGTGTCGATCATGAAGAAAATCTATCTGGAGACATTCGGCTGCCAGATGAATGTGTTGGACAGCGAACTGGTGAGGGGGCAGTTGGAGGCCCTGGGTTACCAATTCACGCCTGATCTGGATGCCGCGGGTATCGTTTTGTATAACACATGCTCGGTACGGGAACATTCCGAAAATAAAGTGCGTTCCCGGCTGGGGCTGTTGAAAAAGCGTAAGGGGACCGAGCCGGAATTGGTTATCGGGGTGATCGGCTGCATGGCGGAGCGCGACGGCGTGGGGATGCTCAAGCGGCTGGCGCATGTGGACCTGCTTTGCGGCCCCGGCGAACTGGACAAGTTGCCGACCCTTTTAGACAACGTCTTTCGGACTCGTCGCCAGCAGGCGGCGCTGGCCGGCAATACCAGCCGCCGCTCGGCGACGCTGGGGGCGGCGGAGGAAGACGGCCTGGAGTTGCTGGATTTATCGCGCAGCTTTTCCGCCTCCGAAAGCCGTTATCAGGCGTATGTGCGTGTGGTCCGCGGCTGCAATAAATTCTGCACGTATTGCGTGGTACCGCACACACGAGGGCCGGAAGTGAGTCGTCCGCCGGAGTCCATCATTGAGGAGGCCCGGCGGTTGGTGGCGGCGGGCGCGTTGGAGATTACGTTGCTGGGGCAAACGGTGAACCATTATCACTTTGAGCATGCCTTTGCCTCCGGGCCGGGTGGTCCGATGAAGCGGCGGACCAGCTTTGCGCAACTGCTGGAGCGTTTGCATGAGAGTGTGCCGGAGTTGGCGCGGCTAAGGTTTGTCACCAGTTTTCCCGCGGATTTCGGCGACGATATTTTGCAGGTGATGGCGGGTTGTAATAGGATATGCAAATATTTGCATATACCAGCGCAATCGGGGAGCAATCGCATTCTCAAGATGATGAATCGCGGCTATAGCGTGGAGGAGTATCAGGGCTTGTTGGAACGGGCGAGGCGTATAGTGCCGGGCATTGCCCTGGCCGGGGATATGATCGTGGGTTTTCCCACCGAAACGGAGGAGGATTACCAACTGTCGGCTAAACTGGTGGCGGAGTCGAGATACAAAAATTGTTTCATTTTCAAGTATTCCGCACGTCCGGGCACCTTGGCCATCCGGCGCTTTCCGGATGACGTGCCCGATGAAGTGAAACGGGATCGCAACAATCATTTGTTGCACATTCAAAATGCGATCTGCCAAGAGTTGAATCGGGAGCTGATCGGACAAACGGTACCGGTGCTATGTCAGGGGCCCAGCGGCTGGGTGCGCGCCACGGATTCGAT
>JABEVA010000171.1 GCA_013044065.1 Phycisphaerae bacterium | reverse complement strand
GGGGATATTGCGGGCTTTGGGGGCGGGGCGGTGGCAGTTATGCCGCATGGGCTTGGCCGAAACCAGCCTGTTGATTATTGCTGCGTGTATCTTGGGAACAGGCCAGGGGATTTACCTTGCGTTTATGGCAACGCGCATAGACCATTTAATGGCGGGTTTTAATTCGCGGCTGGTGGTGGCGTGGGGAGCGGTCGGCGTCTGTTCTCTGGCCACGGCGGGGTTGGCGTTGTTGGCGGCCTGGTGGCCGGCAAGTCGGGCCACCTACGAAGCGGCGCGGGCGTTAATTGCCTCGGGGCGTGAATAGCGATGCGATCGGGCCGGGATTTTTAAAGGCGCTGGCAAGGTGGGGCGGTTTTATCGGGCGTTTGTTGACGCGCGGGTAAACCGCATTAGTATCTACGCTGACGGCGGTGCCGCGGCCCCGGTAAAAAGGTTGTATTGCGCCCATGAGTGACCGAGAAAAATTCAGCACCGATGAACTGGCCATTGTATTAAGCTATTATGACATTGGCGTGATAGAAACAATCAAAGAATTTCCGCGTGGCTCACGCAAGGCCCCCAAACTCCTGGTGCAGACCCAGCACGGTGAATATCTTTTGAAGCGGCGGGCCAAGGGTAAGGATGACCCATTCAAGGTCGCCTTTTGCCACGCCCTGCAGTTGTACCTGGCCCAAAAGCAGTTTCCATTGCCGCATCTGGTTGGAACCCGCAAGGAAAATAACTCCATGCTCCAATGCATGGGCAATGTGTACGAGCTTTTCGAGTACATCCGCGGGGCCGGCTATGACAACTCGCCGGAAGCCACCTACGATTCAGGTCGTATTCTGGCCCTGTATCATAAATTGCTGCGCGACTACACCCCGGAATACGAACCGCCCACCGGCAGTTATCATTACAATCGGCAAATCGGCGGCAGCCTGGATCAGATACCGGAGGTTTTCAGCCGGGGCGGGCGCACCACTCCCGCGGATAAAAAACAGGTCTCCGACACGCTTATTGGTTTGCGCGAGGCGTATCTGGTGGCGGCGGAGAAAGTCAACACGCTGGGGCTGCCGGAATGGCCCTTGCAGATCGTTCATTGTGACTGGCATCCGGGCAATATGTTATTCCGGAATCAGCGGGTGGTGGCGGTCATTGATTACGATTCCGCCCGATTGCAGCAACGCGTGATCGATCTGGCCAATGGGGCGTTACAATTTTCGATTTTGGGCGGCGGCGACGATCCGGCGAAGTGGCCCAACCATGTCGACGAAGTACGATTTTCCAAATTTATCCGGGGCTACGATACCGTGGACATGATCAGTGTGGCGGAACTGAAGGCTATTCCCTGGCTGATGATCGAGGCTATGGTGGCGGAAAGTGCGTTTCATGTGGCGGCCACCGGGTCGTTTGGTCGTATTGAAGGGTATGGGTTTTTGCAGATGATCGAGCGAAAGGTCGGCTGGGTGTTGGAAAATGCGGAAAGACTTGTCAAGCTGGCTTCTCACGAGTAATATGTAGAGCGTGCAGTGGCTTACGAGGGGGGTGGACACTTACATCCACGGAGGTGCGTATGAACGTTTTAGTTCCACAAACTGGACTGCGGGCGGATTATGCAAAAATCTGTGAGCGGATGAAGCAGTTGCGGGTGCAGGTGTGCGGGCGTCGTGGACAATCCAAGTTTGCGTATCTCCTGGGTATTTCGCCATCCACCTACAATTATTATGAAAAAGGCCGGGTGCCTTCCGTGGAAATTCTGGATTTGGCCTCTAAAATAAGTGGTGCGCCGCTGATGTGGTTGATTCGGGGTGAACCGGAAAGTTTTAATGTGCAGGACCTCAAGGTGATCCTGGGGGAACTGCCGGCCAAGCCCAAATCGTCCAAGCCCGCTGCGGAGCCGCAAGGCGAGGCTTCTGCCCCGTCGGCATAATGGCTCGAAACGCATCCGGATAACGCGGTTGCATGCGGTGCGTCATGTTTCAGAGATTGATTTTTGCGGGCCGTCGCCATCGCGGTGGTCTGGTTCGTCAGCGGGCCTTTCTGGTGCGGGGCCTGCTGATGATCTGGTGCTGTCTGGCGCTGGCGGTTGGTTCTGCCCAGGCCCAGGTTTCTTCCGTGGTGCATGCCACGTTGGCCACCAGGCCAACCCCTCTGCGGGCCGGTGAGTCGGCGGTACTTTATGTCCGAATTCACGTAGCGCCCGGCTATCATATTCAAAGTGCGCATCCGTATGATCATTTTCTGGTGGCTACGCGGGCGGTGCCGTTGCCGGTGCCGGGCATTTCGTTTGGGCCGGTGCGGTATCCGAAGGGAAAAGATATTCCCGCTTCCACCGCGATTACCGCTCTGGGAAAGCTTTCCGTCTATGAAGGGGCGGTGAAAATAAAAATTCCCCTGCGCTTGGCGGCCAATGTCCAGACGCGGCAATCCTTGCGCGTCCACCTGATCACGCAGGCTTGTGATGCCAATGCCTGCTTTATGCCGGCGACATTGCGGCTTCATCTGGTGGTGCATATTGTATCCGCTGGGCACAAAGCCACACGGGCTGCCGGAGCGACAACCGCGGGGGCTTTGCCCGCAGGCCATCCCCCGGCCACGTATTCGGTGCTGGGCGGAAAATCCCACACGGCGGTGTGGTTGTTGGTGGTCTTTGCGTTGCTGGGTGGGATGATACTCAATGTCATGCCATGCGTGCTGCCCGTGATACCGTTGAAGGTGCTTTCGCTGATGAATCAGGCCCATGGCGACAAGCGCATCGCCATGCGTCATGGCTTGTTCTTTGGACTCGGGATGGTGAGCCTGTTTGTGGTGCTCGGTGGCGTGATAGGCCTGTACCAATGGGCCACAGGCGGAACTTTTTTGTATGGGTCGCAATTTCAAAATCCCGTTTTTATGCTCGCCATAGGTTTGGTGCTGGTGGCGTTTGGTCTTTCGACCCTGGGCCTATGGACGATTCAACCACCCGCGTCCGTGAATCGTCTCCAGGCACCGGGAACCGGCTATGTAGCCTCATTTTCCACGGGGTTGCTGGCGACCATTCTGGCCACGCCGTGCAGCGCTCCTTTTCTGGGTAGCGTACTGGCTTGGGCCTTGTTGCAGCCATCCTGGGTGGTGGTGCTGTTTTTTGCCCTCATCGGAGTGGGGATGGCGGCACCGTACGTGGTGCTCGCGGCCATGCCCGACTGGATTGCCTGGGTACCGCGTGCCGGCCGATGGTCGGATATCCTCAAAAATACTCTCGGGTTTGTGATCCTGGCGGTGGCGGTTTTTATTTTTTCCAGCTTGCCGGGCCGTGGAGAAATTTTAGCGGCGATTAACCTTTCGCTGCTGGTTGGTGTGGTGTGTTGGGTATGGGGTCAGATGGTCACGTCCAATACACCGCCTGATCGGGCCGTAGCGATTCGGGGCGGCGCGGTGGGTTTGGCGTTGCTGCTGGGAATAGCGGTGTGGCATTGGTACGCGCCGGCGGTAAAAGCCCGCAAACTGCCTGCCGGCCTGGTGCCCGGACGGTTCTCCGACGATCAGCCCATTGCCGCAAATAGATGGGAAAACTTCAGCAATGAGCGTCTGCACGCGGCTTTGCACGCGGATCATCCCGTGATGGTGGACTTTACGGCAAGCTGGTGTATCAACTGCCGAGCCGTCAAGGCTTTTGTGCTGGATTCACCGGCGGTTCGCCGAGCAGCCGCACATGCCGGGATGGTGCTGTTAAGCGCTGATCTAACGCAGGCCAATCCGCCGGCGCAGTCGCTGTTGTTGAAACTGGGTGGCCGATCCATTCCATTTCTGGCGATATTTTCACCGGCACTTCCATATCACCCGCGGATCCTAAGGGATTTGTACACCATTGACGACGTGCTGAAAGCTGTGCACGCGGCGGCGGATAAAAAATAAACTTCATTCGTCCGGAGGTTTGGCACGTTTGGCTGTACCGGCTTTCCTGGCCACCTGTTCTCTTCAGGGAGGGCTTCAATACGTATTGATTGTAAAATGGGGAAAAGCTGCGGCCAATGGAGGACGGCGGCGGTTTTTTTTCAGGTTCCCGGCGGGCGGCCAAGTTCCGCAATGGTTTGACTTCAACCCAACTTAAAGCGATGCCCGGCCCGGCAGCAGGGGCCTGCCGGTTTTCAGCACTACGCTAAATAAAAAGGCCACAGCCGGTTACTTGGCCAGAGCCGGGACGACTGCGTCCAGAGCACTCTTGAAATCGCGCTTGGGGGCCAGACCTACAAAGCGTTTGGCGATCTTGCCTTTTTCAAAGAGAATAATGGTCGGTATAGCACTGATGTTGAATTTCATCGCGGTGTCGCGATTGGCATCAGTGTCCAGCTTGCCGACCTTTACGCGGCCTTTGTATTCCGTGGCTAATTCGTCAATGGTGGGTGCAAGCATCCGGCAAGGCCCACACCATTCCGCCCAAAAGTCCACCAGCACTGGCTGATTGCTATTGAGCACTTCCTGCTGAAAATTTGCGTCTGAAAAATGCAATACGTCTGGTCCGGCCATCTTTAGCTCCTTATCCTAATTATTCAGGTTACCTTTCGACCCTTTCATACTTTAAGAATCGTAGGCCGCCAGTTCTCCAGTGTCAATCATGACCGCAAGGGTTGACGCTTAATCTTGGCCAGCGCTATAAACGAAAAATGCGTCTTTGTGAAAAATGCGAAAGAACTGGAAGTCTGCCGCAACCATTTCATGGACCAACCGTATGGCTAAACAGAGCGGTCCATACCAGTGTCGAGGCTGGACTGCTAGAATATAATGGTGGTGATTTCAAGATAGGAGTCGGACCATGTTAGCATTACCCGGTCGAGTGAGTTGGAAGGTGTTGGCGGGTTCTCTGATTGCCGTGGGCAGTGTCTTGTTTTTAGCACCGGCTAAGCCCGTACAGGCCCGTGTTGGTTTTGCAATTGGAATTGGCGTGGGGCTGCCCACGTACGTTCCACCGCCGGTGGTCTATTGTCCGCCGCCCGTGGTGTATGTG
>JABEVA010000170.1 GCA_013044065.1 Phycisphaerae bacterium | reverse complement strand
GCCGGTACACCTGCCTGCACCAGCGCCTTGACGGCCAGAGCCGTGACGGCGGGGCCGGCAAACGGCATCCAAGATCCATTTTTCCCCTGCGTTTTGACCAGATAATCCAGCCCCCGGGCCAGCACGACATTTTTCACTTTTACGCCGGCCACCAGCGGAACGGGCGTTGCAGGAGCGGCGGCGGTGGTTTTTGGAGGGGTGGCGGCGGTTGAGGACGTTGAAGGGTGGGAATGGCGGTTACAACCGGTCAGGGCCAATGTCAGCCCCGCGGCAAGCATCAGGGATGGAAGGTGTGTTCTCATGGGTAATCTCCTTGTATGAAAATGCTGTTGGTTATACGTACAAAAAGTTCGTTTCGTTCATTATTTCATCGCCGTGGATCTTGCAGTTGTTCGAGTGTCAACACGGCGTAGGTGGTGGCCAGCAGAGGATTGCCTTCCAAATATGCCGAGGAACGGTGATTGGCCCAGCTACCGTTGGCTGGCCGGCGCGGGGCAAGCTGCCGGTACAATTCCCGCCGCCAGTGGTGCTTGACGCCTTGGGCATCGGTAATTGTAGCCGATCCATAAGCCCGCAGCGCTTTGGCAAAAGTAAGGTAATAATAGTAGCGGCCGCGGGAATTGTCGCCGTCCGGGTTCACCTTGAGTGTGTAATGACGGCGAATCCAGTGGACCAGGCGCTGCACGCGGGGATCGTTGCGGCTTAAGCCAGCATAAATCATGCTTTTGAGCTGGGCATAGGTCAGCAGGCCATAATTTTGCAGAATTTCATCAGCGGACCGCTCTTGTGGATCCAGAGCCTTGTCGATACGGGCGGAATTGCGGCGCAGCATCGCCAAAGCCTGCTGTACAGCGGCATCGCCCGCGGGCAGCCCCGCACCGCGCAAGGCCTCCATGGTAAGCTCATCATTCAACGCCACATGCAGGCTGCGGCCATTCAACCACGGTGTCCCTGGGTGGTTGGCGGCCGGGGCGGCTACGGCTTGGGCGGATTGGAGAAAGTGCAACCCACGGTCAATTTGCCGCCGGAAGCGGTGTGGGGAGAGGGAAGAAAGCGTACGCAGGACAATAGCGGTGTTGTATATCGGTTCGACGTTGCTGTAAAAGCCGCCATCCGACCGTCGGCAGGATTCAATGAAGGTCAGCGCGCTGCGCACCGGGCGACTGGTTAAGGAATGGCCACTAACGACCAAAGCTTTGACCACCAGCGCCGTTACCGCCGGGCCATATCGGCCCAGCCATTGTCCCTGCGGGCCCTGATGGCGCAGCAGATACGCCGTACCCCGTTCTACCAACACAGCCGGGTTGAAGGTGCTGCGTTTGGGAGAAAAGGCGGTGTGTGCGGCGTTGGCGTGTATGTCGGCCATGGCCATCATGCTGGACTGCGACCATAACGGCACGCCCGCGCCGGCGCGTAACGTGATGGTGGCGGTGACTATGGCCATGGTGATTGCTGTGCCCAGCAGCCAATGGACCTGTGCGGTGGATTCGCAGGTGGGCGGTGTCGGATGGCGCAGCAATTGCCTCATGCGACGATAAAACTCGGAATGCGAACCCAGTAACGGCGTGGCCGGCCTTGGCCACTCCAGCAGCGGACCGCGGCTGCGGGCGAGCTCTAGAAGACAGTTTGCGTAGCAATCGGGTGAAGCCATACCCTTGGCGGCCTGCTGATCCGCCACGTATTCCCGATACAACCGTACCTTGCGCCGCAGCCACCACAACAGCGGCTGATAGAAAAAGAAAACGCCGACGATTACAGCGACGGCGTCGGTCAAGGCGTCCCGGCGACGAATATGGGCTAACTCGTGGAGAAGCACCGCCTGCAACTCCAGCGTGTTTGGTCCGTCACACAAGCCTCTGGGAATAAGCACCACGGGACGCCAGATACCAAAGGTCATAGGGCTACGTATATTGGGGGCAACCAGCAGCCGCGGGCGGCGGGAAAATCTGAAATTCCGCCAATGATCAAGCAATTTATTCCATTGTTGCTGTGCCGCTGCGGTGGCCGGCCATGCGGTTGCGCGCAGCCGCCAGAGAATCCATTGCCCAATGGCCACCCGTGCCACCATGAATAAAACGCCGCACAGATAGATGATGGGCAGCCACCATAACCCGCCCGCTCCAAAGTATGCCGTCAGGCGATGAATCAGAGAAGTTGCCAAAGTTGCGGTGTGATTGGTGCTACCGCTTTGAGCTGCAGCCTCAGGCAGGGCGGCGGAAGAACTCGCGGCGCGGACCGCCAGAGGGCCGATATGCAATTGGTGCCCGGCAATGCCGGCCCTAGGCGGTGGGTTGCTACCCAGGTGAATCAGCGAAAGTGAAAGTTGGGGGCGGCCTGGAATCAGGGCGAGCAAAGCGGCCATCATGCACGCGGCGATAATGGCTTCACCCCAGCGCTGCTTGAGGCCGGCCCGCCGCAACACCGGCAGCACCAACAGCCCAGTTGCGGAAAGCAGGGTTCCGGCCGTGGCGGAGTCGATGAGCCAATTAAGGGCAAAACTCATGGCAAAGTTCCAAAGGTGCGATGGTTGTCAGGCGCGGCGGCTTTGGCGAATCAGCGCTTCAATTTCCTCAATTTCGTGGCCCGAAAGTTTTTTGATGCGCAGGGCCTGAAGGACCAATTCGCCCACCGCACCGTCAAAAATACTGCTAACAAATCGCGACAATATCCGCTGGCGGGTGTAGAGCGGCTGATACACAAAAGCTCGGCCGCGCACGGCATGGCGCACCAGTTGCTTATCTTCCATGAGGCGGAGAAATGTTTGAACGGTATTCTGGGCGATATTTTCGCGGGCGCGCATGATGTCATAAACATCGCGCACGGTAGAATCACCGCGATCCCAGAGAATCTTTAAAATTTCCAGTTCCCGATCCGTGGGGGTATCACCGTAAGCCATCAATTTCACCGTGTGGTTATACACCTGAATTTCAACACCTAAGATTCTAGGTTATCGCCGCCACCATGGCAAGTCAACCATCACAGTCACATCAAAAGTTGACGCTCACCCGGATCAAGGCAATCAGGCCATCCGCATACACCCCGCCGCCGGTGTTGATGAAATACTGGATATCCGGTTGAAGCACAATGCCGTGGCCACAGGCCAACTCATAGAAGCACTCCGTGGCGAGCTCGTACGGCTTGGGTGTTTGGGACAGGGTGCTAATATGCGCCCAATCCAGCCCCAGACCGATCTTATCATCTTCCCGCCCCGGAATCGGCCCAATATCCAGCAGGCCCGACTGAATGGAATAATCAATTTCGCTCACCTGCGGATGGTTGCCGGTGACGTTGCCGAAGATTGCCAGCCGAGGAATCGTATGGCGGCTCTGCCAAAGGGTCTGGTCAACAAACAAATATCCGCCGCCGGCACCGGATTGGAAACCGCCGTCTAGTGTGGGCAATTTACCCGTCCGCCAGAATCCGCCGATTCCCACGACTCCCGGCATGCGGCTCCCAAGGCCATACGCCTGATCCAGTTCCGCAGTGAAAAATGTTCCAACAGGCTGATTCACCGGCTCAAGCGTATTGAGCATGGCGGCTAACGCGGTGGGATGAAAGCGATCGTTATAAAACGCCCCCGCGATGAGCGTTGTCCGCCTGGCGGCATGCCAGGTGACCACAAGGCCGGGGGCGGTGAACGGTGGGGCATTTTGCAGATACAGCGGCGCATCCGTGGCCGACGGGTTTGCAAAATCCGAAGCGTCAACCGGAATGTCAAAAATATTATTGGCGTCCATGGTGCCCACGCGCACGGACCATTGGCCGTCAAAGAATCGCTGCCGATAATAAAACTCGTAAAGCTGCGTTGCCGGTGGAGCGTCGTCAATGAAACTGAAGCCCTGTATCGACCCAAGTTGCTGGTCGTTGCCGTTGGGTCCAAAATGAAAACGAATGCTGGCATGAAGTTGGCCGCCGGGCCAGCCCGAAAATTGGCGGGTATTCAGTATCAGCCCCAGCGTCATGCGTGCGCGGGAGATAAATTTCCGCGTGCTTTTTCCACCCAGCAAATTCCAACTTCCATCGTTGATGGCCTCACCCGCCAGGCTTACACCATGGTCCGCCAGTTTATTTCTCCATCCGAACCAATCTCCGGTGAGCGTATTGCCATAGCCTTCGGAAGTCGTTGATGGTGCCTGCGCAGACGGACTGGTCGCGGGAGCCTTTATCGGATCCAGCGCAATGGCCGGAGGCCATGCGGTCAAACGATGGCTGGTGGGCAGCAAGGCCATGCAGGCCACCGCCAATGCAACACGTGGCCGGGAAAGCATCTGGAATTCCATATTTAACACCTTATTAATTAAGCCTAGTTTGCTAGGTTATACGCCGGGTAAAAATGTGTCAACCGTAGTAGTGGGTGTGTCAGGACAATATGGAACGGCTGTGGCCACCGGATTTAGGCCGTTGTTGGAGCCAGATCGCGCACTTCAAATTGCAATCCGCCGGTCCATCGGGCCACTAAATTGTAGACGGCCGCTGAAAGCACGCCGACGATGAATCCCATAATTGCGTAGATTGCGGGCATGAGGACAACGAAGGTCAGGCCGAAGAAGGCGGGCAACGCGGGTGACGGGCCTGCAGCGGCGGAACGGTGGCCTGCGGCTAACGCGGCAAGCAGCAGAAACGGCACAAAAATCAGCGACATAATTCCATAAAGGACGGCAGTGACGATGCCGGCTCGCAGCGGGGCAATGCGGGATAGTTCTTTTTTCTTTTGTTTTTTAATGGTAGGGCGGCCACCGAGACCATACGCTTTGACCAGCATAGAATCCTTTGGTGCGAACACTACGGCGCATGTTACCATCTTTATGCTTTGGGGTGCAATCGAG
>JABEVA010000169.1 GCA_013044065.1 Phycisphaerae bacterium | reverse complement strand
GTTTATTTCGATGCCCAGGCCATGGCCGACATCCACCTCGGCAACCCCCAAGTCCGCTGCTCCGTGTTCGTCAACCGCCGGCTGGGTTTCATGCTGGTCGGTTTTTACAACGGCACCGACCAGCACCGCGTGCTAAGCCCACAGATCTATGACCAAATTGCCACCAAAGTCGGCAAGCCGGGTTATAATTTTATTTATGATGCCATCGGTGGCCAGTCCGAATGGTCGGAAATTGATCTTCCCGCCCATAGTGGACGCTGGGCAGTGGCCTACCAGGATGATCCCGATTACTACGGCCCCCGCCGCGGTGTTTTCAAAATCGGCACGTTAATGTCCAACATATTGGCTGCAATTGAGGAAAATAAAAAGACCCTGCAATAATCTTAGCCCAACGATCGTCATTGATCCCGTGTTTTTATTAACAAGGATTGCTCATGAAAAACTCTTCCAACACCACCCCAACACCCTGCCCGGTCCGACCGTACAGTCTGCGCCCCGCAGTCCTGCTCTGGGCAGCGCTACTCATCGCCCTGGCCTTGGCTGCCAACCCGTCCACTGCCCCTGCAGCCCCCGCCAAACCCGCGGCCAAACTTCCCCTGCTGCGCATTGCTGAGTTGGCCACACCTCCGGTTATCAATGGCCGTATCAGCCCCGATCATGTAACCGGCCAATGGATTCATGCCGCACGCCTGACCGGCTTTCAGGACTTTGGTATGCGAACGCTGCCCCCTTCCAAGCTCCAACCCACCTGGTGGCTGGCCTATGATAAAACCCATCTGTATCTGGCTACCTACTTTCCCGCTTATCCCAAGGGTACCATCGTCGCCCAGGTCAAACATGGCGATGAGGGTGGACTCAATCCACACGCCGATGATATCCTCGGCGACGACCACGTTGAAATCCAAATTTGTGATCTACCCAAACGGTCCGAAGCCGTCACCAAGTATTTCTACAAAATTATGACCAATCCTTATGCCGCCGTGGTGGATCAACGCATCGAGTGGTCCGTGGGTTGGATGGGCTATGAATGGCAATCCGGTGCTACCGTAAAGTGCCATACCACCAAAAATGGCTGGTCCATGGAAATGGCTGTTCCCTTCAAAAGCATGAACCATCTTGTCGCCCCCGCCAACAACACCCAATGGTTTATCCAATTAGCCAATGCCAATGGTGAATCACCTTATTATGCCTGGCAACCGGTACTCTTTACCGATTGGGACCACATGGCTTCCATCGTCTTTGATTCTCACAGCCCTGTTTTTCAACTGCTCAGTCTCGGCCACGTCCAGCACGGTCAGATGGATGTAAAAGCCGCCATTGAAGTCCCCCGGGGCCAAACTCCCGTGCAGATGCAGGTGCGCGTCATCGGTGCCGCCGGAAAAACATTATTCACCCGCACCCGCTCAGTGCCGGCTAACGGAACGGTAACGGCACTGCACTTTGTCAAAAACGGCCTGCCCGTAGGTGGTCAGGGCCAAACCCTGAACATTCTCGCCTGGCAGGGCCACAAAATCATTTATCGCAATACCATGCCCTTTGACACCATCACCGCCTCTGAACTTAAAAACTTATACACCGCTATCGCCGCCAATCGCCACAGCCTTGGCCAGCCGAATCTTTCTTCCTGTTATTATCAGTCTTACCACACTCTCACCGCCCGTTGCGATGTCAATATCCTGGAAATTAGCCCCATCCTCCGCGCTGCCAAAATTCTTCGTACCTCCATTGTGCCCCTCGGCCACAAAAAGCCGGTGGTCAGTGCCGATGGCGTTATCCAACCGGACGGACTGGGAAGAATTCAAGTTTCCACCGGCAAGTTGCCGCTTGGTAAATATCAGGTTATCACTCAAATTATCGGTAGCCATGGCCAGGTACTCGCCTCCCACACCGATCCTTTCGCCGTGAAACATTTTCCATGGGAGCATAACAAACTCGGTGAAGAGCACATCGTAGTCGCTCCATTCACGCCGGTAAAGGTGCTGGGATCCACTCTCCACGTATGGGACCGCGCCTATCATTTCGCCCCCACCGGACTGCCCAGTTCCATTGTCAGCTTGGGCCGCAACATGCTCGCCGCCCCCATCGCCCTTACCGGAACCATCCATGGTAAAAAGATCCCGCTGGTCGGCACTGGCCGGCCCACTTGGACCCATGTTTCCGGCTACAGCGCCACGGTAACCGGCCAGGGGCAAATCGGTCCGCACCTGCGCGTCACCATCAAAGCCAAAACCGAATACGACGGCACCACTTTTTACACCCTCACCCTTACACCCCACGGCCCCGCACAATTAGACGGTCTTTCCATGGTCATTCCCCTCCACAAACTCATGAACTGGGAAGCCATGCGCAGCAGTGGACGCGATATGCCCTATGGCACCGTCAGTGCGGGCACACCCGACGGCATATTCTGGAAATCTTCCGACCTGCCCGCCGCCGCGTTTATTCACGACACCTTTTTGCCCTATTGCGTGGTGTCCGATGGCCGGCGGGCCTTATCCTGGGCCGCGGATTCCGACCAAGGGTGGATGGTCTCCAATCACCAGCCCTCCTTTCTACTGGAAAAGCACGCCGCCAATCAAATTTGGATGCGCGTGCGGTTTGTGGATACGCCATCAGTTATCAAGACCACCCATACCATTCACTTCATGCTCACCGCCATGCCCATGAAGCCAAAGCCCGCCGATTGGCGTTATCGCATGTGGGGTCTGCCCAACGCCGCCTTCGGCTACAGGGCCGGCTGGCAAGGCAGTTGCATGTGGGCTTATGGCACTGGTCCGACCATCAGCTTTTATAATCAGAAGCAGTTCGATACGCTGCGCCATTTACTCTCCGCGGACCGCCAAAGGGTCCGCTTGGCCGCCGAAAGCGTGCCGGGACCGAAGTATCCACCCGTGAGCATGTGGTACGTATCCGCCAACACCTGGGGTTACTCCATGCCCGAATACCCAACTTACAGCGGTGAATGGACCGGCATGACCCATCCTCCCGTCAATCCGCAGCGCAGCTACATCAACTTCAAAAGTCCTTTCGGTGTCTGGAGCACCGCGCGCGAGCAAACCCGTGGCGGAATGGACCTTATTCAATCCGCCATCGACTGCCGCGTCTACGACTTTGATCAGGAACAGAAAAAAGCCGGCATGAACGGCTATTGGTGGGACAACGGCACTTTCTGGACTTCCGGCAGCCTTATTAAGGGCACCGCCTACATCCGCAACGGCAAAATCGAGGGGATTTATAACATCACCCTCATGCGCCAGATGCTCAAGCGTATGGCGGTGGTTTCACAACTCAACCACATCACTCCCTTCCAAAGCATGTATGCCCATGGAGAAATCGGCCCTGTCGGCGGTTTTGTCAACTGGCTCTGGGCCATCGAAGGGCCGTGGTATCTCAACAGCGACAAGGTGGACCTGGTGCAAAATATCCGCGGTGGCCTTAACGGTATTCGCACCATTTTGCAAACCTATCAAGGCCTCCCCATTTCCATGGACAACAACACCCAGGATCAGTCCAGCAATGACAATGCCAATCCGTGGCAAACGCGCTCCTGCCTCGGGGTGGCCCTGCTCTTCGATGTCGGCGACGGATGGAACGGCGGCATCAACGGCTTTTGTCAGCAAAAGCTGGTTCAGGCCCTCAACCGCTTTGATTATTTCAACCACCGCGTGAAGTGGGTTCCTTACTGGCGCACCTCCCGATTCGTGAATGTCCACGGCGGCCACGTTGTCACCACACTCTACCTCCGCAAGCTGCGCGGGCAAACACCCGGCATTATGCTCGTGCTCTTTAACAATGGCAGCCGCGCGGCCACCGTCAGTGTGCGGGCCAACACCAAAAAGCTCCTGGGCCTGGCCCGTCAATACACCACCCTGCACGACCTGGAACATTGGAGTGCCAACCCCATTCCCATGATCGCCGGGCGCTGGGGGGGCATTACCATACCCCGCCATGATTTCCGCCTGATGCTGCTGGGGCCGCGGGCCGACGGCAACTAACCCGTCACCGGCCCGCCTTGTAATCTTGTGAACTTTCCGGAGAATATCCTGACATGTCCTCTAAACTTGATCCTACTACCGCCCTGCGCGTGCAAGTAAATCCCCACGCCGGCACCTTTGACCTGTGCAACACCCCCACCGGTGACGGCTGGTATGGCTTGCAATTTTTTCTCCGGTGCGGCAACAAGGAATTTCGACCACAGCGGCTCAAATCCCCCCATCGCCAGCATGGTAAAACCACCTGGCAAGTCGAATTGGCCGCCGGATTACAGGTTCATTTTGAGGCCGGACCTTCGCCTGCCGGCAGTGGTATATTGCTACGCTCACGACTGGTCAACCGTTCCCGCCGCAGATTTGAGTTTACTTCATACGGCCTGGCTACAGCCCACAGCTTCAAGGGACCCCAGCTTCACCACACCGGGTTGCCCGTATTTGCCCACGCCGAAAATCTGCGCTATGAAGAGTTGCCGGTTTCCCGACAAACCTATCCCTTCATCCGCCCTTTGCCGGAAGTCGGCCGATGGTTTGGTCGCCAGGGCATCGGCCCTATCCCGGTCATGGTCTTGGGCCGTCTCGACCAGGATCGCTGGCTGCTCGACGGTGCGGCTTCTCAAGATAACGCCACCGCATCCTGGCACTTATCCTTACCCAGCCAATCAGAGCGCATGTTGGATTATTGCAGCGAATATGTGTGGAATGGTCAATCGAGGGAAACGCTGGCGGCCGGCCAAAACATGGCTCTGGAATCGGGCCTGTATCTGATTGCCAACGCGCCGCCCGACCAGTTGTACGAACTTTACATGGCCGAGTTGGCCGCTATCTATGGCCGACGCTTCGCCGGTACTACCAGCCGCTTGGCCACAGAGCCGGTCTACTGCACCTGGAACTATGGTATCTACACCAACATCACCGAAGAAGCCTCTCTGCAACGGATAAAACTCGCGGGCCAACTGCAAAGTGGCGGCATCTTTCAACTTGACCATGGCTATCAGCCGCCCCACGCGCCCCACGCATCCTGGGGATATCTGGATGCCTATTACCCCGATACCACCCACACGTGGGATAAGGCACGCTTTCCCGGCGGACCACGCCGAATTGTACGTGAATCCAGCCGCCATGGCCTTACCCCTGCCATCTGGTGGACTCCACGCATGGATATCGGCGGCCCTATCGCCGCCGATCACCCGGACTGGATCGCGGTAAATCGCCACGGCCAGCCCATTGAACACGTCGGTGACTTGCACTTGGATTATTCCGTCCCCGCCGTCCGCGATTTTATCCAGCGTACCATTCGCACCGTCATCCACGACTGGGGCTTTGCCGGCATTAAACTTGATTTCTTTTCTTGGGCTTTTGATGCCCCCGACCTGGTCTATCGCCACGGCGGAACCAGCGTGCAATGG
>JABEVA010000168.1 GCA_013044065.1 Phycisphaerae bacterium | reverse complement strand
CAGCAGCCATAATTCATTTGGCGTCGGCGGCGTGTGCAAGCTCATCATTCTCACCGCCGGAAGCTCCTTGGGTATGGCCGCAGCCGCCATGGCCCAGTAACCCCAGCAATGCAGATGGTCCGGCTGATGGCGATAATACGCCTGGTGTACCCCGTGCCAGCCGGAAGGATCCCACCAGCCGGCGGCCCGTGCAGAGGATAACACTTTGGCATCCACGCCCGCGGCCATGGCCGCTTGCATCACAGACCTATGGCCAAGGGCCAACACCTGATGTTGTGCATCCACCTGGCGGGTGATGAGAGCCACCGCCGGAAGCACGTCTTCCGGGGTCGTGGCGTCTATGATGTGGAGTATCCGCATGGTTGGTTCTACCAGAGAATATCCTGGGCCTTAAACACCGGACCGTCGGTGCAGGTCAGCTTATAGACCCACTGTTTCTGGCCGGGCGGCTGGTATTTAATGATGCAGCTTTGGCACGTGCCCATGCCACAAGCCATGGGTTGCTCCAGGGAAACCTGACACTGCAGTCCAAATTTTTCCGCTACCCCCGCCGTGGCCTTCATCATGGGAGTGGGTCCGCAACAGAATATGACGGAGGCTGGTCGCTGCGGTGCGGTTAGGCCGGTTAAAAAAAACTCGAGCATCCCAGTCACGTAGCCCTTAAATCCCAGCGAGCCGTCATCTGTGGAGATCATCGCGGGAAAACCGTAGCGAGCCAATTCATCCACCGACAAGGTGGGGACGGGTAATGGCGCCGATGGGCCTGAACCGGGCGACACTTTCAACGGCAGCAGGTCGCGACGCTGCGCCCCCGCCAGCACCACCGCCGGTATTTTCTTTTCATGCAAAATCTTGGCCAGATAAAGCATGGGCGGAATACCCACTCCGCCGCCCACCAGAATGGCCAGCTCGATTTTGGTATTTACCGCAAAGCCGTGGCCCAGCGGTCCCAACAGAGACACCCGCTGCCCCGGGCGCAGCGATTCCAGGCCACGCGTTCCCTTGCCGATCACGCGGTAAATAAAATCCAGTGCCGATACGCCAGGTGTCGTCACCGTGGCGGCCTGATCGCGCCGATCAGCAATGGAAAACGGTCGCCTCAGGTACGCTGCAGCTCCGGCGAAAAAGCGATCATGGGGATGCGGCGGCGGCTGGCCGGGTTGCCACGATAGTTCGGTCCACGCTGGAACTTGAAAGCCAGGGTCGTTTTCGTGGGCCGGCATTGCGCCTGCCGGCAAGTCTGGTCCGCAAAGAATTTGCACAAACTGGCCGGGGTGACTGCACGGGAAATCACAAACTTCCACTGTCAAACGATAATGCTCTCGGCACAGGAGTTCGTTGGCCATCACGGTGCCGATGAAATGTCCACGCGCGGTGGTGGGTTGTTGCATGGGTGCTACCGGCAAACAAAAACTCCGCAGGCGGCAAAGTGTGTATCTACGTCTGGGGGTGTTTTATCGTATCGCACCCCAGGACCAATGCGGGCCGCCCGTCCCGCCGGGTCCGTCAAACGCCGGGCAGTGTCACGAAACCTTGGCTCGGAACGGTGCGGCCGGCAAACCCGCCGCATTGTACAAATTACACCGCGGATTATCCGCCCAGGCGTAGCTTACGCTTCGTGTCTCGGCCACCTTATCGCTGTGAACAACAACTTGCTCACCTTCAATTTGCGCCTTGGCCCAGGCGAATATACCATCTGCGCCGGCCACAGCAAAACCTTCCAGCTTCTCGCCCCGGCAAATCAAACCGCCATCCACATGGTCCCACGCAATGCTTATCTGGCGGCCTTGTCGTCGGGCGGCCCGGAACAACGGCCCGCTGGGTACGACGTTCTTTTGTCCGTAGGTGTTGTAAAGCGCGCTCCACGCCAGTCGCCGCCCCACATCCTGCTTGTTACGAGGATGTATGTCGTCTCCGTCGCCAATGTCAATCGCCACCGCCATACCGGTGTGCGGCAGCGCCAGGGCCATGGCCTGGGCCTCACGCAGCTCGGCCCATTGGCTTGGCCCCGGCAAATCGCGTGTAGCCATGTAGTTGGCCAATTGCACAAAATAAAATGCCAGATGGTCATTGTGCCACAGCCGCCGCCAATCGCGGATTAGTGCCGGGAACAGATGTTGATATTGCGCTGCCCGGTCAACATTGGATTCTCCTTGATACCAGATGGCTCCGCGAATTGGGAAATTGGTCAACGGAGCCAACATCCCGTTAAACAAAGCCGCGGGCGCATTGGGGTTGCCCGGTCCCAACGGCTGGGGCGGACCCGTGACAATGCCATAATTGGCTTCGACGGCATACTTCCATTGGCCATCCAGAGGAATGGCGGGCGTGTGGCTATCCTGCGGGCAACTCAGGGCCATGGCCTTTGCGGGGCCTCTCAACCCGGCATCAAAGCGGTCGCAATGGACGCGCACGGCAATGACGTTCCGGCCGGCTTTTACCAAGGCCCCCGGTACCCGATAAACCCGCAAATAGCACCAGGCATCGGGCCGATCGCGCATCGTCACGCTGCCCACTTT
>JABEVA010000167.1 GCA_013044065.1 Phycisphaerae bacterium | reverse complement strand
TCCGAGGCCACCACAGCCGCCGGTGCCGCTGCGTAGCCACCCAGAGCCAGTACCGCATGAATGGCATTTTGCCGAAAATAGCTCCGCCAATAGCCGCAGCTTTCCCGCCAAGCCCGTAGGAAGGGCCACCATTGCCACGGCTTTTTAGTCAATGTTCGCACCGGCTGAGCCACATAATCCGGGCCAAACCCCGCCAACAGCCGCTGATCTATGGAGCGCGGTGTGGCGGCCCATAACAGGTGTAACTGATCGGGGTACCATAGCCGCAGAATTTCCGCCACGGCCAGGCCAGGATAGATATGACCGCCGGTTCCGCCACCGGCCATTACCAGGCCAATGGGGCGGCCCGATACACATGTCGGCAGGGGAGGAATGGGGGCCGCCGCTTTAGCGGCTGGCTTGGCCGCTGGTGGTTCAAGATGGCCGGCGAGTTGGCTCACGGTTGCTCCGATGTTGGAATTGACCGAACGGGTAATCCCGGCGATTCACGTGCGGATACCACATGTAAGCCCAGACGTTCCGGAGATTCCAGCTTGGCACCGGGTGTATCCACGGGTTCCAGGCGATTCACCCGTTCCACGCTCATCAGCAAGCCGATGGCCGCGGCGGTCAGGACCCAACCTGTGCCACCAGCGGAAATCAGGGGCAGGGCGATGCCTTTGGTGGGGACGGTTACGGTTACCACCGCCACATTCATCATGGCCTGAAAGGCAATGGTAGCGGTGGCTCCAAAGGCCAGCAGCTTGCCAAAAAGATCTTTGGCCCGGTGCGTGACCATCCATCCGCAGATGGTTAAACCCATGAAAAGCGAGATTACCAACATACAGCCGAAAAATCCGAGTTCCTCGGCGATAAGGCTGAAGATGAAATCGGTACTGTCTTCCGGCAGAAAGCCCATTTTTTGAATGCCATTGCCCAATCCCCGCCCCCAGAATCCGCCACTGTGAAAGGACAACAGTGATTGAATCGGGTTATAGCCGGCCCCTTTGGGGTCCAGATGCGGGTGCAAAAATATGAGCAGACGCTCCCGGCGATAGGCGCTGTGCCAGACGGCAAAGTAGGCCAGCACGGCCACCACCGGCAGGAGCAGGGCAATATGCCACCAACGGCAGCCGGCCAGCAGCATCAGGATTACCGCGACCGCGCCGATGAGGACGGCGGTGCCGAAATCTTCCACCAGGATGGGCAAACAGATCAAGCCGGTGGCCAGAACCAGGGGCATAAATCCTTTCCAGAAGCTGCGGATCTCGTCGCCCTGATGTACGGCAAAGGCGGCAATAAACAAGACCATGGCCCATTTGGCCAGTTCAGAGGGTTCAAAACTGATGCGGTGGCCGCCCAAAGGTATCACCAGCCATCGTTTGGCACCGTTGATCCTGGCTCCAAAATGGGTGAGCACCAGCACCAGCAGGCAGATAGACACAATCATCAAGATGGTGGCCGGCGAGGTGGCCACGCGCCGGCCGATGAGTTTGCGGTAATTGAGACGTGAGAGTACCCACAGGGCAGCCATCGCCAGCAGCACGTGTATGGTGACAGCGCTGAAAATCAATTGGCTTAATTCGGCTCTAATATTCACCGGTCCAACCCGGGCCTCCGCACTATGCACCATGACAAAGCCAAAACCAAGCAAGGCCAGGGCGATGAGCATGAGCACCTGATCCAATGAAAGTCCCAGGGGACGGATGGCCAGCCGTTTCCACGGGGCGACGGCTACCACTGGCTGCGACGGGGCGGGCGGGTGTCCGTTGCCGTGGCCATTTTGCCGGAGCATACGTGTGGGAACCAGAGTGTGCTCGTGAAGTTCAGTCATCGGCAATCCTTAACGTAAAAGACGTTGCGCGAAAATGGACCTGATGGCCGGGTTGGTCGCCGAGGTGTGCTGGAGCGGTAACGCAAAATATCAGTCATGTCGAGGACCCATCCCTGGTCTGCACCGATTATACATCCGTGCGGTGGCCGGAGGTAGACAAGCTGCGCCCATCATCTATCCGGCCCATTGCTGGTATTGTAGCAATTGACCATATCCGGACACAAGGCCAAGGGGGCGGCGTTGTTGACCTGTTGTCGGGTATGGAGTAAATTAATTGCTGCGGAACCTCATGGGGGCATAGCTCAGTTGGGAGAGCGTCTCGATGGCATCGAGAAGGTCAGGGGTTCGAGTCCCCTTGCCTCCATTGTTCCGCCCGGGGCTGACCGGCACGCGTTAGTTGAACCGGCGGGCATGTTAAGACAAATCTATGGTCATGCAAGCAAAGACCATCTGGTCGATCGGCGCACTGTTGCAGTGGACGAGTGACTTTTTCGCCGGGCATCAGATTGATGAACCCAGGCTTTCAGCGGAGTTGCTGCTTTCGCATGTCTTGAATTGCAGCCGCATGGAACTCTACACACAATTTGAAAAAATACCCGGACCGGCGGAAATTCAAAAATTCCGCGAACTGGTTAAAAAACGGCGGGAGCATACGCCCGTGGCGTATCTGATCGGTAAGAGCTGGTTCTTTTCAATGGAGTTTGCGGTATCGCAGGACGTATTGATTCCTCGACCGGATACGGAGACGTTGGTGGAAACCGCCATTCGCGCTGTGCGGCTG
>JABEVA010000166.1 GCA_013044065.1 Phycisphaerae bacterium | reverse complement strand
GCCCATCTTGAATAAAGTTTTCCCCGCGATGCCGCGTACCGTGGCGGGCCACAAAAAGATCGCCCGGCCGAACCTGCCGCGAATCCTCCACCACCCGGCTGATTTCCGGATCCGCCACCGACTTGATCAACCGCGCCGGCGGCACCGTCACGTCTGCCAATAGCACACTAAGTCTCATATCAACTGCGCCCCATCCGACAGATCATCGCAACCCCACGTTTACAGTTCCACCACGCCCTGTCAATGGCTCAGGCCGCTTTCGGCCCACAACTGCTTTTCCTTACCCCACCACGGATCCGTCGCCGGACTCTGATCCGGAGGCACCTGCAAATATTGCAGCGCGTTAACCATAATCTTCGTACATTCCGGACCTGCCACCGTGCCGCCGTAATGGCCCAGTTTCGGATCCGGTTGATTCACACTCACCACGCATATCAACCGCGGATTCGGCACCGGGCCACCTTCCACAAACGTGGCGTTGTATTCATGCTTGTGATAACCATCCTGACCGGCAATGGCCAGATTGGCCGTACCCGTTTTCCCATAAAGCTGATAAACCTGCGACAGACAATATTGGCCGGTGCCACGCTCCATCACCTGTTCCATCGCCCCAATCATCTCCCGGCATACATGGCGGGAAAGTACTTTTTTCATCGGCTGCGGCCCGGCAATCTGTGTCCAGGGCTGGATGTCCCCGGACTTCACTTCCACCGCCTTGATAATCTGCGGGGTGGGCAAGTAGCCGCCGTTGGCAAACACGCAAAACGCCCGCGCCAATTGCAGAGTCGTTACTCCAATCCCATACCCGAAGCTCGCCGAGGTTTCAGTACCTTTGGTCCACTGGTCTTCCGGCCGAACCATGCCCGGCGACTCCCCCGGCAAAATACTGCCCGTCATCTGCCCGAAACCAAAGGCACGCACGCCCGCATACAGCCGCGGAATACCCATTCTCCACCCCACGTGCGTCATGCCGATGTTGCTCGAATACACCAGAATGTTTTCCACCGTTAAAAAGCCATGGCCATCCACATCCTTAATCAACCTCCCGGTCGGATCACGCCAGCGGCCATGATGGCAATTGAAAACCGTTTGCAGCGTCACAATGTGATGTTGCAAAGCCCAACCAACGTTAAATGGCTTAAAGCAGGATCCTGGTTCATACGGATCTGTCACCGCCCGATTTCGCCGGAATTTTTCCGGTGCGGCCTGATAATCATTCGGATTCAGCGGCGGATAATTGGCCATCGCCAAAATATCGCCGTTAAACGGATTCATCAGCACCGCCGCGCCGCTGTGGGCTTTGAAGTATTTACAGGCCTTATCCAAAGCTCGCTCGGCCACGCCCTGCATCGTAGTGTTAAGTGTCAACCACACCTTCATGCCGTCGCTGGGCGGTTTGTAACCCCGCTTTTCAATCCACAGTGCGCGCTCGGTGGCCTCTTTGGCATACACCACCCGGCCGTTGCGCCCCACCAGCAGCGAATTCAACTGCCCTTCCAAGCCTTGTAATCCACGGTTGGAATTGGCAAAGCCAATCACCTGCCCCGCAAATGAGCCTAGCGGATAGACCCGCCGCGTGGAGCGCTTAAAGCCTACCCCATCCAGCGCATGATAGTAAATATCCGCCAGGTTCGGATGGTGGTGCCGCAGCGCTTCCACCGCACGATGCTCCAACTCATGATGCACCGCCTCCACACGCCGATAAAAATTCTGTTTCACTCCGCGCTTCAGCCACAAAAATCTCCGCAATTGCCCGTTTGGATAATACAACTGTCCATGGAGCTTAGCCGTGAGATGCGATGCGCTCTGACCCAGCAGCGGGGCAATGGCCCGGACCATCACTCTTTCCGCCTTTGGCACTTCGTTGGATGGCAACGCGTTAAGCGTTCCTTTCGGATCAAAAATATAACCCGGATCCGCGTAGAAACTATAAACCCGCACGCTGCCGGCAATCAGGGTGGAATCGCTGGTATAAATCGATGCCCGCCGCGCCATCAGGTGCGTCACAATGGTATGTTCGCTGCGCAGCTCGCGCATGGTCGCTCGGGTGGTATGGGTTTGCAGCCAGCCTACCCGCACCAAAAGCGCTGCAAATACCAGCACACTGCCCAGCAGTACCACGCCCGATAGCCATTCTGTTTTACGTAAGCTGTACATTGTAGTCCACTAACCTCTGGCTTCCATGCCTGCGGCCGTTTTTAGCCAACCGCCGCGAACCTTCAAACCGCCCCGCTCATCACCTTCTTGAGACTGCCTGCCGCATCTACCCGATTACCGCCGACCATTACTGATTGCCGGCCGTCGCCCCGTTCACCGGCACCGCAATCAGCGCCGGCATGGTCGCCGCCGCCCGTTGGGCCGCCTCCGCCGCAGCGCGGGCCTTTAATTTTTTGGAGATGGCGATGGGATTAGTGCCCGCCGAAATTTTTATCTGCTGGCCCCACAACAGATGCCGCCGCTGATTGATTTTAATAAACAGTTTCGCGCTCTGGCTGGTCAAGTCCATGCGTTCCTGCCGCAGCGATAAAACCAGCACCGCCACCAGAAAAAGACTCACCAGGCTCACGAGAATCTTTAACATGCGTCATCCGCCATCCATGCGAATTCAGAATCCATTGATGTTCCCTGCCCGGAACCATCACGCCGTGGAGTGATTCCATCACTGCCATCGGTTAGCTGGTGCTATTCTCTCCATAGACTACGATTAAACTCCAAGAAAATCAATTCCCGCCCCGCCGCGCCCCCTCCCCGGGTGTAACTCCTATTTGTTGGCGGTCACGGTATTTGCTGCCGAACCATGCTAACGCGCAAGCGGCTCGGTGGTCCGGTTGCGGGCCGGAAACGACCGGTCGCCAACAATAAGAGTTACACCCTCTTCCCCCGCAGTGCCGATTGCATGCTCTTCCTTGATCTCCCACCCTACTCCCGCCTTCCCGTCTCCCGTCTTTTATTGCAGCCAAGCCGTGCCGTGACACCATTGGGCCAGGTTGGCGCAAACCCGAGCTTAGGGACTGGGCAAAAATAAAGTCGGGTTTTACGGCGCAGTAATTTTGGCTGCTGGCAAGACGCGACGGGCACGCATACCCTGGCCTTGGGTCTGTAAGGAGCGAGCAACGCCGCCAGCGGCCAAAAGAACCTGCCGGAAAGTGTGACGTTATTATTGCCCGGTCCCTTAGTATGACGCAGCCACATCCATTTGGCGCAGGCGGTTGGCCTGGATCTCAGTCACATGGCCATCAAAAAAAAGAACATTGGCACCAGGCGTGCCGATGATGTTGCTGATATGCCGATAACGCAATCCCGAATCGCCTGGACCGAGCACCGCCATCCCATCTTTATTGCCCAGGCCACCAGGACCGCCAACGGGAATAACTCGGGTCGGCTCAAAAGAATCATCAAGCCGGCCATAACGCCGCCAGTCAAAGGCCGGGCTGGAACTGCCTTGCGCATTTTGATTGGCGTCGCCGACGGCAATGACTCCGGCGGGCCGCGGAATATCCCGTAACTGATCCAGGATTTCTCGTGAGTGGCCGTTGGCCCCATTTTGCCGATTCGGCACCGTCCAAAAAGCGTTAGGGTTGCAAGCGTAGGTGGTAGCAAATGGGTTGGTAACAGGCTTGGTCGCCGAAGGACACCGGAACCAAAGGCCAAACTCGCGGGCGATGGCTCGTTGCTTTTGTGCCGACGCCATCGCCGGTGCAATGGGACGCAGGCCCAGATTCGATTCAATCAAGGCCTCGGCATAAGTGTAGCGGCCGCTGTTACCGGTCCGGATACTGTGCAACCGCATGCTCGAAGGCGGAATAAAATCGTGGTTGGTTTGGGTATAGGCTTGCAGCATCCGGCCTACCTGGAGGAGATTTTCCGAGCAGATCAAACTATGCGCCGCCTGCCGGGATCGCAGCACCCCCGCCACCGTCAGCAAAAATAAAACCATGATGGCGGATAGCGCCACCAGGGCTTCGACCATCATTTGCCGACTTGTTCTCATGCTCCACCGACCGATATTGGATTTGCCAACCGAGCCACCGGGCCACTGGCCACGGGATCTCACGCCAACAATCTCAAAACACCTTGCTCGTGGCGAAATGCTTTGCACCACACTCCTTTGTTCATCGGCGAATGCAGCAATTTTAAGCAGGGATAAAAAAACATCAAAATGGACGCTCAACCTCCCGCAAGGTCCATTTCCACCACCCATGGCCGGTTATTATCACACCATTTCTGACAAATAATAAGCCGCTTGCGGCGCACTCAACACGGATACGTCCAGCGTGATATCCGCCGCCGCCTCATACAGCGGATTTCGAATTTCCAAAAGCCGTCGAATTTCCTCCAACCCGCCGGACGCTGTTAAATTCGGACGTGCGTGACTGCTGCTGGGATCCGCTGCAATCCGCTGCCATAGCACCTCCGCCGGAGCTTTTAGCCACACCACCCGGCCATTTTCCTTCAGCCGCGGCACATTATCCCGACGCAGCACCACCCCGCCGCCCGTGGCAATGACTTTATCACCCCGTGTGGCCAACGCTTGCACCGCCGCGCTTTCAAGATCGCGAAAGCCCGCTTCTCCAACGTCAGCAAAAATGGCCTGAATGCTTTTCCCCGCCTCCCGCACCACCCATTCGTCGGTGTCCGCAAACATCATGCCCAGGCGAGCAGCCAGCAATTTTCCAATGGCGCTTTTTCCGCTGCCTCTATAGCCGATCAGCACTATGTTCATAGTTCATTCTGCCCATGGTCAGGCTTGGCGGCCGCGGCACGCGCGCCATCGCCCGACCGATAAAATTGCCTCCCGATTCACCGGTGGCTTGTCCGCCGCCCGACTACCATGACGGTACCCACCACCCAACCTGCAGTCCATACATCCAGATCCGATCACCAGCACCCCAGCAAGCAGGATTCATGCGGCCATCAGTGACCGGATGAATTCCACATCCGAGGCCGAAAGCACGCGGCCATCAGCGCTAACATTGCAGCGCGCCTGGGCGGCGTTGCGAAACCCTGGAATGACGCACGACACCCGCGGATGCGCCAGCACGTATTGCAGCGCCGCCGACGCCAGATCTTCGGTGGCAGCACCAAAGCGGACCTT
>JABEVA010000165.1 GCA_013044065.1 Phycisphaerae bacterium | reverse complement strand
GGTATTCCGCATGATCACGGCCTGCGCCACATCGTTCACCGACATATTGTCCAGCAAAATGATATCCGCACCGCCATCGGGCAGAGCCTGCTTGAGTTGAGCCAGCGTATCCACTTCCAGCCACAGCGTTGTGGTCGTCGGCAGTGTCTGACGGATGCGGCGGGTCAGAGCTGCGAGGGTTTCATTCGCCGATTTGGTGGATTGCAACGCGGCGATGTGATTGTCCTTGAGCATCACACCATCGTAAAGACCCATGCGATGGTTCACGCCCCCGCCGCAACGTACCGCATATTTTTCCAGGACACGCCACCCCGGGGTGGTTTTACGGGTATCGCAGATGGCGGGTCCGTGGCCGGTGCTGGACCGGCGTGCCACGTCAACGTATTGGCGAGTCAGTGTGGCTACGCCCGAGAGGCGACTGATAAAATTCAACAGCACCCGCTCTGCGGAAAGCAGGCTGGCGGCCGGGCCTTGAAGGGTGGCAATGGTGGTGCCGGTAATCACGGTCTGGCCATCTTGGACCTGCACATGGGCGTGTAAAGTGGAATCATATTCCTGAAGAATGGTGGGAAGTAAAAACAGGCCGGAGATGACACCTGGGGCTTTAGCCACAATGGCAGCCGAGGTGCAGATCGATTTCGGTATCGTCAATTGTACGGTGCGGTCCATAGCTGTTGGTTCATCAGGTAAGCCGCCCAGGTCCTCGCGTATGGCCAGACGAATCAGAGTGCCAATAGCATCATCAATAAGCGGGGGGGATGGCAAGGAAAACCTCCTGATGCGCGCAGCCGGGTTCCGGCTGATCCAACTTGCGCCAAGGTATCCCATCACGGAAAATCCGCAAGCGTCGGTGCTACCAGGGGTGTGGCATGATGCCGGACGGGGCATCTCTTGGGCCGCTATCCATAGCTCCGGTGGTTGGTCTATAATAACGGGCATGAACCAGCAGATGACTTCCAGCAAGGGCCGGGCGGATACCGGTGTGCCGCTCATGAGCAGGCCGGTGAACTGGTTTTCCATTATCGCCGCGGCCTGTGTGGTGCTGGAGTGGGTGATGCTGTGGAGATATCCGGCGTCATCAACCCATCCGCCATCAGTGTGGGTGCTGATCCTGGCGATGCTGGCACTTTTTATTGGTGCCGGCGCACTAATTTATCATGTGAATGTGCATCAGCATCCGATTTTGGGGCGATGGCTGGGGCTGGTGGCTATGCTGGGGGGGGTATCTCTTTTCGCTTTCAGCGCCATCGGCGTGCGCAAGGGATTGGAACTGACCCAGCACGCGCGCATGGAACAAATTGTGGCCGCGTGCCGGGCCTGGGCCAATCGCCACCACGATGATTTTCCGCCGGATCTCTCGGTGCTGGTGCGCAGTGGGGTGATCAACGGGACCACGCTAAGTGATCCGACATTGGAGTTGGAGTCTCTGGTTCTGCCGAAAAATTATAAAACCATGAAGTTTTCGCTGTTAGCTACGCTGGTGCGAAAAAACAGCGATTATCGTTATACGGGAGCCGGACTTACGCATATAAATCGTCCCAGCCGCATTACGCTGTTGCCACGGCTGATTGTGCTGTTTGTCAACGACCAGGAGCCAGTCAAGCCCGGCCCCATTGCCTTTGCCAATGGTCAGGTGCGGTATGTTTCAGCAAGGCGGATGCCCGCAGTATTGGCGGCGTGTAATGCGGCCCGCAAACGGCTGGGGCTCCTGCCGATAAACTTTGACGTGGCCACGCCCGTTGGACGGGCGGCGGCTTCGCCGAAGAGCAGGTGAATCGCGAACAGGCTCATAGTGGGACACCATCAGAGTTATGAGGCCAGATCTACGGGAACGACTGTTTGGGCGGAGAGAAACAGCAGCGTGGCATGGGTGACGCGGCGGCCAAGAATGGCGAATACTGCCTGGGCGTAATAGCGCAGTTGGCGGGTATACATGGGCATACGGACTGGTATTTGAGAGGCGATATCGGTTTTGTAATCGACAATGTGCAATTCTGTGGGTGTGGCCATCAACAGATCAATCACGCCACGGACCAGTACACGGTCTGCGCGGTTGAGGTTGGAGTTGGAGGAAATAGCGGGCTGTGGGGCGACGGCGGGAAAATGAGGTTCCATGGACCACAGGAATGGAAGTTCGCGGTGGATGCGGCTGGTGCCGGGGCCCTCGGCAACGCCTTGGGCCGAGGCAACAGCGATCATCTGTTGGCCAATGGGAGTTTGAAATATCCAAGCCATGGCCGTGGTATCGATCAAGGCCACGTCGTCTTTGGCTAACAGGTGCCGGTCCACCAGTGCCAGCAGTTGCCGCCCAATACCGGCGGCATCCAACGGCTGGGTGAAATCCAGCAATTGCAGGAGGCGGTGAGTAGCGATGCCACGTTGGATGGAGGGGCTTTCAGTGGATTCGGGGAGTGGGGTGGTTGGGTGATGAGCAGGAGCGATGAGTTCCGCCGCGGGAGATTCTTCCATATCCGGATGGACGTGAGATTTTAATTCCGTCACCTTGGTTACGGCGGGTAACATGGTCAGAGGCTGCCAGGAGTAGGTGCGGGTAAGTCTGGTGATAAGGGCCTGCACGGCGGGATCGGCGGGTTGGGGTATGGATGGGGTTGGGGTGTCGGTGGATTGTTCGGGCTGGTGGCCTGAGCGTATTTTGGCAATAGTGTCCGCGGTGGCCTGGTCGAGGGTAGCAGGAGCCGGGTTTGACGGATTGGACGTGAGCGTGGGCGTGGTAGTGGCCGGTTGGGCAACGAGGGCCAAAGCGGGTGAGCCATCGGAGAGCTTGGTGTTATTTTCGGCAAAGATGGGAGCGAGCCAATCCAGAGCGCAGCTCGCGGAAGGTTTGGGGGAGGGTGGTTGCCAGGGGGTATCATTTTTGATGGAAACCGAGCCTACCAGGATCAACTTATCGCGGGCGCGGGTCATGGCGACGTAGAGCAGACGGGCTTCTTCGGCGAGTCGGCGGTGATTGGCGGCAATACGTATCTGCTGGTATTGCGGCGAGGGCCAACATTGGCCGGTATTGGGGTCTTTGTACTGCAGGCCCAAGCCGTTCTCGCGGTCCACCAGATAGTCATCTTGCGTATCCCGGGTATTAAACTTGGTGCTTAAGCCGGCGAGAATGACGACGGGAAATTCCAGGCCTTTGCTTTTGTGGATGGACATGATGCGCAGGGCGTCATCGCCGGAGGTGGCCACAGGGGCGGTACCCAGGTCTATATCCTGATCTTGCAGGTCGCGTAAAAAGGAGAGAAACCGACCCAGACCCTGACGCTGGAAGCGGGAAAACTCCAGTGCCCGCTGGTAAAGCATTTGCAGATTGGCGACGCGTTGTCGGCCATGGGGAAGGCCTGCGGACCAGATGAGCAAACCACTTTCCTGATAAATTTGGACCAAACCGTCGGGCACGCCCAGGGTGCGTATGGCGGCGCGCCAGCCATCCAGTATTTGAAAAAAGGCTTGAAGCCGTTGCGGCAAATCGGCGGGTGTGGCAGGCGGGGGTGCGGCGTCGGCAGCGGCATGAAACATGGCGCGAAAAACCGCCTGATAGAACGGCAGATTTCGCGAGGGAGGAAACTGCGCACGAATGGCGGCCAGATCATCATAAGAAAAGCGGGCGAGGGGGCCCAGGAGTGTGGAGGCCAGGGGGATATCCTGAAATGGATTATCGAGGACTTCCAGCAAAGCAAGTATTTCCTGCACTTCGGGGGCGGCGAAATAGCCGTTGGTCAGGGCGCTTTGGGCAGGAATGCCGTTTTCCAGAAACACGCGGACGAATTCCTGGGCCTGATATCTGGGACTGCGCAGCAAAATGGCAATAGCGCTGTACGTGAGCGGGCGGGGGGTGGCATCGACGGACGGAGCTAACGTATTTTGGCTGATGAGTTGGCGTATACGATCGACAAGGCGCACGGCTTCTTTATGGGCGTTGGTCATGTCTTCAAT
>JABEVA010000164.1 GCA_013044065.1 Phycisphaerae bacterium | reverse complement strand
GGTAAATCAAGCGGCATGAGACCTTCTCTTTCTGTGCAAAACAGCGGCGACGATTTTTTTCCATCCGGGGGCGCACTCCAAGAGCCACCGCCGCCGACCCGCCAATGCGAGCCGCAGACTATATTATCCGCCCAGATAAAATCGGGTAAGTGTGCGGTCCGGGTTTAATGATGTTGGCCGGGATTATCGGCGGGCGGTCAGGGCCGAGCGGCCCCAAAGGCGGCAAACGGGCCGTTTTTATGGAGAATGTCGAGCTTTACAAAGCCCACTTCAGCCAGGAGATTGATTTGCCAGAGGAGAGGTTTGGGGGTGTCTTCCGCGGCCACGTAGGCCAGGACCGAATCGCGGTACTTTTGCCCCGCTTCACCGCCGCCCTTAAGTTGCAGCAGGTGCTCACCAAAACGCTGCTGGATGAGCTTGTCAATGGCCGGGGCGGATTGCTCAATATAATCAAAAATCCAAAAGGAACCGCCGGGTCGCAACCATGCGAACACCGCGGAAAATACCTGCCGCCACTGCTCATCCGTACGCAGATGATGGAGCACCGCCGCGGCCAGCACAATATCGAAACTGGCGGGGGCAAAGGTTGCAGTGCGGACATCGGCTTGCAGGGTTTCGATGCGGCCATGGGTGGCGGCGGCCAGACGCTGGCGGGCTTTATCCAGCATGGGTTGGCTTAGGTCCAGCAGCGTGCAGTTTAAGTTGGGGATGCACTGGAGCATTTTCAGGCTGTAATTGCCCGCTCCGCAGCCGATGTCCAGCAAATCCCGGGCCTGCGGGGTTACCGCAGCGGCGGCGGAAGTTACCAACGTCATGCACAGCGGCGCATCCATGGTGGCGGATTGACCGGTTTCCAGATTGCTGAAACGCTCGACATCGTTATCAAAGCGTTCTCTGATTTGTTCTACCGTGGATTTCATGGGTCCGGTTCCTTAAAGCAGCGATGGTGAGTGTATAGCAAGGAAATAACCGCGGCAACAGATCGGATTTGCGGGAGGGCCACAGATGGTTGGCGGTATACCCCGTCGCCGCCGTTGCGGCACGGATGCCGAAATCTCCCGAGCTTTCGGGACAGGCCTCTGCGGCAGGAGCCGCCGCACGCGCCGTCAGAAACGGGACTTGCTTCCACGGCGCCAGGGCAGCATAAGCCACGCGATCATGCCAAATTGTGGTGCGTCGGCCGGCGGCAATAACTTCCAGCCGTAGCGAGAGGTAATGCCCGGCGGGGGCGGCCTTTTCCTGCACATGCAGCAACCGCGCCCCGGCCACCTTCCTGGGGTTAACCGCCTCGCCCACACCCAGATCGCGCACCGTCAGCCCAAGGCCATTGTGGGCTGCCAAAATAACTGCCTGGCGAAAATCGCAGCCCCGCAGCAGTAGGCAACCATATTGGCCGGAGTACCTGGATCGTCCAGCATGACAATCAGTGCCGTGTGCGCCGGCACCGGAGATAGCCGTAATAGCCTGAGCTTAAGGCTGAGAGAAAGTGAGGCCGCATCTGGAAAGTGAGTTTATTTTTGCGCTATGCTTTAGCCGAAAGCCACGGTGGTGGTACTTAGCGGCGTATCGCTGGAGGAAGAGCTTTCGTTGAACTTGGTAAGCGTGACGCTGTTACCGGCGGGGCTAAAGACCACGTTGTTCATATACGCGCGCATCAACAACACTCCGCGGCCACAGGTCCGCTGGAGATTCTCATCGGCGGTGGGATCGGGCAGCACGGCGGGGTCAAACCCGTGGCCTTCATCTTCCACCATCACATCCACGCGCTGCCGGGTAATACGATATTTAACCCGCACATTTTTACCCGGCGTGCATTTGTTGCCGTGCCGAATGGCATTGCTGATGGCTTCTTCCAGTGCCAGCTTCAAAGCAAAAAGGTCGCGCTGGCCATAAGCATGTTTGCGACATTGAGAGAGGATTTTTTCTTCAACCCGGCGGCCTTCCGACATTTCGCTGGGAAATTCTTCCGTGCACCAGAGACCGACAGATTTTTCACGTGATTGCCGCTGCCCCCGCGGCCCGGCTTGTAACTTTAAGTGTTTCATAAGCGTGCCTGTAACTACCCGCGCGAATACCGGCCGCATCCTTGGGCACTGCTGGGAGATTCCTTACCCCTGATTTAGACATCGCTGTTTGCGTTGCCCCGCGTTTGGGTTAAGCCCTTTGTTAAACCACCATCAACACAACCCCCATCAGCCAGGGGGTACGCCATCCGATAAAATACGCCAATCCACAGCACCGGCGACTATTTCAGCCGGCCCGCCTGCGATCCGCTGCGCAGGCTTTCCAAGGCCTCCTTTACTGTCGGATAAATATGGAAGAGAGTATTAAGTTTTGTGATCAAAAAGACTTCATAAATCTGTGGGCTGATGTTGCACAGGCGCAACTGCCCATCGCGATTTTTCACTTTATTGTTGATGGTGATAAGGGTGCCAAGAGCGGCGGAGGAAAGATGATCCACCCCGGCAAAAGAAATGATCAACCGGGGGCGGTGTTCGGCCTCCACCAAGACCGACAATTGATCCCCAATTTCAGCGATATTGCCTTCATCAAGAATCTTGCGACTGGTGAATTCCACCTGCACAATGTCGCCTTCGCGCGTTACTTTGAGACGGGCAGCGTCCTGTTGCATGGTTGAATCTCCAAAAGACGCACTCATCAAAGCTCCCGGCTTACGCCCAACGACCTCGCCGGCACATGCGCCGCGACACCAGTATTATCTTAATCCTCTGTTAGCCAATGTCAATCAAAAACTTTTCCAACAGCGGCCCAACCGCATCCGGGGCCTCCTCGTGCGGAAGGTGCGATAATTGGGGAAATTCATAATAGACCAGGTTGGACAAGTCTCTTTTGAGCTTTTCACCGGTACCTGATGCCAAGAGGGTATCGCGCTGGCCCCAGATGACCAGCACCGGCTGCGTTAATTGCCGGGCCTGAGCGAGAAAACGCTGGATTTCAGCCGGGCGCGTGGGCAGCGCCCGGATGGCATCCATCAACCGCAGCCGATTGGCCAATGGCCGCATATTCTGGCGGTAAAGGCGCAGCAATTCCTGATGCATGGCCTCCGGATGATCGTAGCCGACGGCGGCAATGCCGCACACCAGTTGTTCGGGTTTCATGGCCGACACTACCAATTCACCCAGTATCGGCACCCGGAGGATGCGATAAAAAATGGGCAATTCCTGCGGATAATAGGCCGGGTTAAAAATCGTCACTGCGGTGACCTGTTGTGGAAAGTCCAGGGCCGCCATCAGGCTCATTCCACCGCCCAAGCTTGAACCACCAACCGCGAAGCGCGGAATTTGCAGGGCTGCGGGCACACGCATGGCATCGGCAACCATTTCCCGCAGGCTAACCCCGCCCACAGGCCAACCTTCGTCCGCGGCATAACTGTTGTAATCCACCAAAAGCAGGTCATGAGTGCGCAGCACATACCCGGCAATGCCATAAAAAGAGGCAATATGCAGGCCCATGCCGTGGAGCAACATTAACACCGGTCGTCGGCTCGGCGTGCCGGTCGCCCGCAGCATCCGAAACGCGACGCGCCGCTGCTGGGCTTGAATAAAGAATGTCTGGGCATTGGTTTGTTGCGGCGGATCCTGCCAGGCAAACCGGGTGGCGGGAATCATCGGGTGATGAAACTCAAAACAGGCAATCGGCAGCCGCTCCAACGCCGGATTGGTGTTGGGAGGAATCAACACTGTTTCAATAACTTTTTTCATCAGCGCCACAATTTCGTTTCATGGTGTGGTGTGAAGGCGGGTGGGGATTTACTTTGAATGTTCGCGTGAGCCAAGCTTACCCAATGATTCATAGTAGGCATTCACCAGGGATTGATATCCCGGCAAGGTGCTTTTGCGTATGCCGTTAAGAATTAAATTGCGCTCCCGGGCGGGCAAGTTTCCCCATTGCTTTTTGCTGGAAAGAAACGGTTTTCCGGTTTGCGGATTCATGGGACCGCCGCCGGGGTTGTAGGAATGTGGGGCGGGGGCGGATGGTGAATTGGTCGGGGAACTAGACCCGCTGGATGGCGACCTGGTGTTTCGGGATAGCTTTTGGCTCTTGTTCTTTTTTTTGCTCTTACCACCACCGCCCGGAGGCGGATTTTTTTTAGCGATCGCGATGAGTTGATCCAGATCTGAAACGATTTTCTTTTGTATGGTTTGGGTGGTTTTTCCCGCATCGTAGGAATACAAATGGTTGGCACTTTGGCCCATGCCTTGCAGCATGTCCTTGAGCATCTGGCCGAGCTGCTGTGGGTTGGGCGAGGGTGATTGAGTCATTTTGGGTTGGACCAACTTGGGTGTTAAACCAGGCCAGGCCAAGCCACGCTGCAGCCAGCGTGGCTGCGCGGCACCGTCAACGGGCGAACCAATTAAGCCCGCCGCTTGAAAAATTCCCAGCGCCGCCATAACCACCCAGCCGATTTGCCGATGCCTGTTCGTTTTCATGTTAAAGCCTGCCTTTCGGAGGTTGTGCATTGGGAATATTTTGCATGGGGGCGGGCACCTTAGGCCCGGATTGCATCGATTTTATGGTTTTAATGGCCTGATGTTGCAAGGCCCCTTGCAAATTGCCCAACCGTCGAATTTCCTGTTGGATCGCCTTTTTGGCGGCTGCGGGAGCCTGCTGCATCTGGTGGTTCATATCTTGGGTGTCGGCATTGATTTGCCGTTGCATGGACCGCAGCAATTTAAGCTGGGCCAGCGGAGGCACCAGCTTGGGC
>JABEVA010000163.1 GCA_013044065.1 Phycisphaerae bacterium | reverse complement strand
GGGCAGTAATAAAGGAAGAACCAGTCACACCGCAACCGCCCGTGGTAATAAGCTCAACGCGGCGCTTTGGAGAGGCCATGGCCCGAAGCTGGTCCTTGATCCGGTACGATCAGGGGTGATGATTTTTTGTTTATACGGAAAGGAGCCACCCATGTCTTCATCGTATCAATGGGCTACCGTCAAATGTTGTGGATGGAGAATTCAGGCGGCTGCCGGTTGAGCTGCAGGAGTCCACCGGCGTCCGGTGCATTGCCGGGCTGCCCGGCAGAGTGCGTGGTGTGCGTGAGATATGTCCAATGGATCGTAGCGTGTCGTCAAGTACAGTGTATAAAGCCAAACCCCGGTCTGCGGCCTGGGACCCCAAGCCCGTCGCGGAGAATGGGGCTGGCCTTGTTGAATAGTTGAAGAGGCCCGCGATGAGTAAGCCCTTCGGGCGACCCGCGGCAGCTCTGAATAGAAGGCTCAATTCACCGACCGATCGACGGGAAATGTTCCGCTTGACATGGCTCGGCTCATAGATGGCCGCCGAGGCTCGCAGAGGTTGTGGCGGGCAATGTGGCACTGACATGTTTGGATTTCGCTGAACTTATCACCGCAATAAAAGTAAATCCATGGCAATCCCGGTCATTGCCGGCGACGCGGGTGACGGTCACAATGAATCTTGACGCAATCGCTCGTGAATCGCGCGCCACCTGGGCCAGCAGTTCGGCCACCTGTTTGGAAAGCGCCGCGACTTGCTGCTGCAACACAGTGATGGTGGCATCACGTTGGGCAAGCTGATGGGTTAAATCAACGATGCGAACTTCCAGCCGCGCGTTTTGTAATTCCAACTCGGCGATGCGTTCTCGGTAGGCTTGTTCGGTACGCACATCCATGTCGCTTAAACCAATCCTTGTGGCACCTTATTTATCGGACGCCTCCCGCAGATTCCCACAACTTTTTTTAAGCAAAACTTATTTTCCGGATTTGCCGTTGCGTTGTCCCAGGTGGGGGGAATAAAATTACCTGTGTTCAGACCTATCGTGGGTCTGACCGACCGAGAGGCCGTGAACGGTTACGAGTAGGGATGAGTTATCATTATAAGCCGACGGGGATGCGGCCGGTGGTTTTGCCGCCGGTGGAAAGGAAGGGGTATTGGTTATGACGCATATAATCCCGGTTGAGCAGGCGGCCCTCAGATTGTCAGCATTGATTCATTCGCTAGGCTCTGATGAGGAAATAGTTCTGACGGAGAATAATTCGCCCGTGGCCAGTCTCCGGCCCCGAACGAGCAATCCGAGGGGTCGCGATGGAAATTGTAAAGGTCTATTCAAGTTAGAGCGGGAAGATGATGAGCACCTGGGCGACTTCGGAGAATACCTCGCGTGAAAATGTTGTTGGATACGCACGCTTTGGTATTTACTTGATGACGCGCGTCTGAGCATGGTTGCGCGGCAGGCGATTGATGAGTTGGACTCACAGGTGTTAGTCAGTCCGGCAAGTTATTGGGAAATAGCTATAAAAATAAGCTAAGGGCACGAGTTGCCCGCAGCAAAAAGGGCGGAATTGGTGCCGGCATCGATCTTGGCGAGATAAGGCCATTGCCACAAAATCCGGCCCGCACCACCGCCTGAGCTAAAAACCTCTGCTGCTTGCCAAATCTTTGGCCAGCCTTAGAATTATAAAATGCACTCTCGCAGGGGCAATGAGGCCGTAGCTCAGCTGGTAGAGCAACAGACTTTTAATCTGTGGGTCCTGGGTTCGATCCCCAGCGGCCTCATTTGCCCGCTCCGGTCGGAGGGGCAGCCGGCTGCCGGCACCGCCAACGAAATATCATTATGAGAAAGCATTATCCACTAACCGACTTGAGCACTTACATCGCCGCCCGCTGGGCGGCGATGATGCTGGGCTTTTTTCCGGTAAACGCCAACCTGCGTACCGCCAAGGCTTTTGGAACCATGCTGTGGACCTTGGATCGGCGGCACCGGAATCTGGCCATCGACCATGTGGCACGCAGTTTGCCGGAGTTTTCCCCCCAGCACGCGAGCCTGGTCGCCCTGCGGTCCATGCAGCATTTTTGCCAGCTCGGCATCGATGTCATGTTCACCACCCGCACCATCAACGCGCAGCGATGGCACCAATTTGTGCATTTTCAGGAAAATCTTCGCCAGACCATCCGGATCACCATGGAAAATCGCGGAGCCATTTTGCTCACCGGCCATTACGGCAACTGGGAAGTCCTGGGCTACACCATGGCCACGCTGGGCCTGCGCAGCTATTCGGTGGCCCGCCCCATTGATAATCCGTATATCGACACCTGGCTGCTGGGCGTGCGGCAGCGCAAGGGACAAATCATCTTGTCCAAACGCGGGGTCACCACCACCGCCCAGGAGGTGCTGGAAAATAAGGGAATTCTGGGATTCATCGCGGATCAAAATGCCGGGCCTAAGGGAATGTTTGTACCATTTTTCGGACGTTTGGCTAGTACGTATAAAAGTATCGGCCTGCTGGCCATCCAGCATCGGGTTCCCGTAATTGTCGGCTGTGCCCGGCGGCGCGGCGACCGTTTTGAGTTTGATATTGATATTGCGGATATCATTGAGCCGCAGGACTGGAGCCATCAGCCGGATGAACTTCGCTACATTACCCAGCGCTACACGCTGGCGATAGAAAAGATGGTGCGCAAAGACCCCACCCAATATCTATGGATTCACCGACGATGGAAAACCCGCCCCAAAGGGGAAACTACGGCCGAGGGCCCGCCGCCATCACCCGAGTCCGCCGGTGTGGTTACGGCGAATTCAGGGGGTGCGGATCCACGACTATAACTGATAAAAACTTCGGCCCATGCACGCCCGTGACCAGGTTCATTTCAATATCCGAGGTTTTGCTGGGGCCATTGATGATCACCACGTTGGAGGGTGGGTTGCCGGCAGTGTCGCGCCCCAGCATCACCATGGCATCCACCAGATCGCCGAGGATTTTATCCGCCGACAATATCACTATGTGTAAATTTACCGTCAGCGTGGAAGACCGTCCGAACCCGGCATCGCTCCACACCATCAAGGCGCCGGTATCGGCCAAACCATAGCGGCAGTCGGTAACGGCGGCATCACATTCAAATACATCCCGGGCACAGCCTGGTTCGGTCCAGCGGTGAACCTGCATACCCAGAACGCTTAGAGCCTGGGCCAACGGTTCCACCGGCCATGTTGCGCCATTGAGCATAACGCGGCGGGCACTCCGCTCCAAGAGTGCTTTTTCGATGGCCGCCACAACCCCATCGGGCCGCACGCGCTGTACGCTCATGCCGTTGCCGGAGGCATATTTGATCCAACGCTCTATCCGCCCCGGATCATTGGCCGAGACCTCCCGGACCACCGCATCCTTCCGTGCCGGACGGGCCGCAGGCACGATCGTTTCGGCGTGGCCCAAGGCCTGACGAACTCGGGATAAAAATTGCGTTCGCATCCGAGGGAGCTCAATGGGCGGCGGACGATTGCCATACGAATCACTCATGGCGTGGCCTTTCACCAAGAACACCTTGGCCATTCCGCATGGCGTCTTTTTTTGCCTGATGTTCTTTCCAGAGATATCGAAAATCGTGCTTGGGCGGACGTGGAAAATCGCGCACGCGGGTCCACCCCTCGGCCGGACCGGGAAGTTTTGAAATCCAATCGTCTTTGGCCGGCAATCGGCGCATGAACAATCGCTGGGCCACTTGCCCCAACCGGTAGGACCATCGGTGCCGGAGGCCCCAGGTCCATAAGCCAAAAATCCACCGCTCCGTGCGCGTGGCTATGCCCGCCCGCACTTGATCGCGGCGCATCAGAATCAACATTTCCGGAATGTTGATTTTTACCGGGCAGGCTTCGTAGCAGGCCCCGCAAAGGCTGGAAGCGTGCGGCAAATGTTTATGCTCGGCCAAGCCGTTGAACAGCGGGGTTATTAAAGCTCCAATAGGACCGGGATAAATACTACCGTAGGCGTGCCCCCCCACTTTGCGATAGATCGGACAGGCATTCAAACAAGCGCCACATCGAATGCAGCGCAGGGTATCGCGATACTCACCGGCCAGGATGCGTGAGCGGCCATTGTCCATGACAATGAGATGAAATTCTTCGGGGCCATCATGTTCGCCGGGGCGCTTGGGGCCGGTGATGATATTGGTGTATTGGGTAAGCGTTTGGCCGGAAGCGCTGCGTGCCAGGAGCTTTAAGAAAACAGGAAGATCATCCATGGCGGGAATGACCTTCTCCATCCCCATAATGGCCACATGGACCCGCGGACGCGAGGTACACATTCGCCCATTGCCTTCATTGGTGCAAATACAGACGGAGCCGGTTTCCGCAATGGCAAAATTAACCCCGCTAATGCCCATATCCGCGTCGTTAAAGCGGTTGCGCAAATAGACCCGGGCCATCTCCGCCAAGGTCGGTGGATCATCGGTAAAAGGGACTTTGAAGTAGGCCGCAAATACCTCCCCTATCTGCCTGGCCCGCATGTGAATCACGGGCATTACCAGGTGTGACGGATGGCCGTGATCCACCTGCAAGATAAATTCACCTAAATCTGTTTCAATCACTTCCAGCGCGGCCGCCTGGAGGGCGTTATTCAGTTCCATCTCTTCGCTGACCATGCTTTTACTTTTCACAATCAAACGGCTGTTGGTGCGACGGGCGATGGCAATGACCAGATCATTGGCCTGCTGACTATCGGCGGCAAAATGCACCTGTCCGCCATGGGCCAGCACATTTTTCTCCAACAGTTCCAGATAATAATCCAGATGATCCAGCGTGTGGCGTTTGATATTACCCGCCAGTGTCCGCAAAGCCTCGGCATCCGGCAATTCCGCCAGCATGGTTCTCCGGCTGTAATCCTTTTTGGTGACTGAATTATCGAGCGCATCATGCAGGGATTGATTGGCGGACTCTAACGAGGCCCTGGCCATAAAATTGGGTACAAATACGGGTAGCGCCAGGCGCGACGGCGCAGTTTTTTTTGGCAAATCAGTGACCGGCATTGCCTTGGCCTCCTTCCAGCGCCGCGGCGATGAGTTCCGCGGCATGACGCACGGCAAATTTGCAGCCATAGCGATGGCCCGCTCCGCCGATATTCATTGAACAGCCACCGTCATTGACAATCATCACCTGGGCCCCGGTGCGATTGCCGCACTGCACTTTATCGCGCACGATGGCCCCGCTGATATCCGGATATTTGGTAGCGAAGGTGCCGCCAAAACCGCAGCACTGCTCGGCTTTTTCCAGGGGCACGAAGCGGCAATTGCCGATTTGCCGCAGCAGATCAATACATGGATCACCCGTCAGACCCAACCCACGCATGTGGCAGGTGTAGTGGTAGGTGAAGTCAACCGGTTCCGGCAGGCGATACGAGGTCAGGTCCACCTTGAGTATTTTGGTGAGAAATTCGATATATTCATAAGTGCGCGCCACAAATTCCAATGCTTCCGGCTGGGAAGTCGCGTCGTCGGCAAACAGGTGGGGATAATGGTCGCGGATCATCGCACAGCAGGACCCCGAAGGCGTAACAATGTAGTCTGCTCCACGAAACACCCTGATCATCCGCTGGGCCAATGTGCGGGCTTGTTGCGGGTAGCCATTATTGAAGGCAGGCTGTCCGCAGCACGTTTGATCGGCGGGAAACTCCACTTCACAACCAAAATGTTCCAGGGTTTTAACCACGGCCATGCCGACGCTTGGCGCAAAGAGGTCTGTAAGACAGGTGATAAAAAGGCTGACTTTCATTGGAGCGTTTCCAGGGTGATGTGGGCGTTGGTGTAGATACAAATTTGGCCGGCAATTAGAAGGGATTCGCGGGTGATTTCTTCTGCCGTAAGGTTGCTGTGTTTCAATAAAGCCCGCGCTGCGGCGATAGCATACGGGCTGCCACTGCCAATGCCTAGAATGCCGTCATCGGGTTCGATAACGTCGCCGGTACCGGAGATGAGCAGTGAAACGGACCTGTCGGCCACGGCCAGCATAGCTTCCAGACGGCGCATGGCTCGATCGGTTCGCCAATCTTTGGCCAGTTCCACCGCGGCCTTTTTGGTGTTGCCCTTGAATTCGCGTAGTTTGGCCTCAAAACGGTCGAGCAGGGCTAAACCGTCGGCGGCACTGCCGGCGAAGCCGGCCAGAATCTGATTATCAAAAAGTCGCCGTATTTTGACGGCATCCTGTTTCACTCTCGTGTTGCCCAGCGTCACCTGTCCGTCGCCGGCCAGAGCGACCATGCCACTGCGGCGCACGGAAACAATGGTCGTTGAATGAATCTGTACCGAAGCCATACTTGAGATCCGATCGGGTCTGAACCAAAAAATTATTGTAACGCATTTCCTTGCGAGGGAGGAGCCGCTTCCGCGTGAGCGGGCCCCGCACCGAACAGGGCCGTGCCGATGCGGACCATGGTGGCCCCCTCTTCGATGGCAACCGAATAATCGCCGCTCATGCCCATGGAAAGATGACAGAATTGCGGACCGGCAATTTTATGGAATCTGATTTCATCAAATAGTTCGCGCAAGCGGGCAAAGGCTGGACGCGATTCTTCCGGATCGTCTGATTGTCGGGCCATCGTCATCAACCCGACCAGCGATAGATTGGCCATGGTTTCAATTTGCTCCGCCAGATGAATGGCCGCGGGCAGAGCGAAGCCGTATTTGCGTTCTTCTCCGGTTGTGTTGACCTGTAGCATTACCCGGGCAGGTTCGTCATGACGGGCGGCAAGTTCGTTGATTTCTTCGGCCAACCGCAAAGAATCCACGCTATGAATGTAGTGGGCCAAGGATAAGGTTTGCAGCACTTTGTTGCGTTGGAGATGGCCAATCATGTGCCAAGTAATATTGGCCTGGCACGGCTGACCAAGTTTGCTTGCGGCCTGCTCCCGCCAATGATGAAACTTCTCCACATGCATCTGCAATTGCTGGGTGCGGTTGTCCGCCAGGTGGGTTTGGCCCGCTAGAAGAAGTTCCTCTATTTGGGCCGGTAGAGCACTTTTTACCACTGCTACCAAGGTAATTTCGTCTGGGCTGCGTCTAGCTCGCGCCGCAGCCGCGGCAATTTCGTGTTTCACAGCTTGCAGATTGGCGGCTACAGTCATGATAAACTTCTTGTGCGACGACAACTCGAATCCACTAGGATTATCTGCGCACCGGGCAATCTGTAAACAACGCCCAGGTTCCCAGCCACATACCTCCCACCCGCTATCGAAAAAAGCGCGGCGGCATCGCCGGTGTTTCTCCACACACCGGTGCGGGTACAACGGCCGGATGGCCCTGGGATATGTCATCATCCCCAGGCTGTGGTCGCCCGGTTGTATACCGGCGCAGCTAAGGTATAATTCCCGGCAATTCGCCTGCGGGCGTAGCTCAGTGGTAGAGCGTCACGTTGCCAACGTGAATGTCGAGGGTTCAAATCCCTTCGCCCGCTTTTTATATTGCCGACCGGGCAACCGTTAACGTTTTGCATGTTTCGCCTGGGTCTTCCGCACGGCCACCTTTGGATCAAGGAATCGGCGGATGGTCGGTTCATGGCCTTGGCCCGTGGCCCTAACGGAGGAATAAATCTGATAGCGGCACCAAGGATTCTAAGATACGCGAGAATTGCTCTGGCTTGGATTGTTCTGCTGGCCGGGCCTGGCAATGGTGCGTTCGCTGCGCCCATTGCCGTTACGCCGCCGGTGTTATATGCGCAGGCCACTGTTAAGCCTTCCGGCAGCCACTCCCTGCCCAGCGCTGCCGCGTGGCGCTACGCCCCGCGCACCGCTATCTTTACGCGCGCTATCAACCGGGCGGCCGCGAGGTTTCAGACGATCAATCAATACCATACGTGGGTGCGGATGCTGTGGAGCCCGGGCGTACTTTATGTCCGTTTTACCTGCCGTGGAACACCTCACGGCATCACTTTCCGGGCCAATAACCAGAAGCTCTACCAACAGGATGTGGTGGAAATTTTTCTGGATGTGGTCGGCACGATGCAAAATTATGTGGAAATAGAAGTCAGCCCGCATGGATTTCATACAGTGTTCCGGCACCACTGGGTTAAGCCTCCAACCTATCCCGCAAACGCCATTAACTGGCAGCAGGCAGCGGAAAATCATCAGGAATCCCTCTGGCATATTGCCGGCTTGCGAACCACGGCGAAGCTGCTTGAAAAGCATGGAAAAAAGACGGGTTGGGAGGCTACCCTGGCCATTCCCATCGGGCCGATGAGCAAATTAAGCCACGGTGCCCGCACGTTGCAGCGCCAGGAGCACCTGCGGGCCAATTTCGTCCGCTATGTCTATCTGCCCGGGCCGCACGGCCAGCGCATCCTCCATCAACTGAACTGGGTGCCCACCATGCTCGGGGAGCCTCACGAATCGCCAATGGCCATGGGAACCATCATTCTTACGGCCACAAGGCACCCCAATCAGCGTGGCCGGTCGCACTGACTTTTCATAAACTGGGCAGGTGCCGACTCGGGCCTGATTATCTGGCTAACGCCGGGCCACAGATGTGTTTGGTCCGGGTTTTGCATTGATCTCTTGGGTATGTCCCAGCGACGGGAAGAATGTGTTCCCGGCTCGGAGCAACCGTGTGGACCAAGCGGTTAACAAACCCAGGCAGGGATTTGATCGTAGCAATTCAGGCGTGTTGGCCTGTGGAAGGTGACTTCGGTCGAACGTCTTGCGGTCTGATGCCAAGCAGACCATCAGGCGCAAGAGAGTGCGGCAGGAGCCGTCGGCAGCCACAGGAAAAAAGGAGAATTTATTTTCTTGCATTGACCGATGAAAGAGGTTATGAATTCACATAGAGCATTAAACCGAGTCCTTTTTTTATAAGGAGTGTTCGTTATGGCCCATCGTCGAACCTCAGGCGCGAAGGTCCGTTCCCACAAGATCGGTTTTAACAAGGCTCATTTTCAGCATCGCAAGCAGGCACGTCTCGAAGCCAGGCGATTGTTGGTGGATGTGCCGCGTCTTATCACCGAATAACAGGACGCAGGGCCTCTGCCATGGGCCTTTGTTTTGAGCAAGTGCTCTTTGAAGCACGCTGGAGAGCAGGCTTGTTCCAGACGAATGGATCGTGGTATTTTTCCCCCATCGGTGCCTATCTTTCAACCGGATAACCCGGTTGAGCGGTAGGTTTTTTTTTAAGTGCGGTTATAATCGGATCGTTGTGCAGAAGGATGTTGCGATGCCCGATCCAAATACTCTATCACCCGATGGCCAGCAGGCCCGAAGTCTGATTCTGGTGGTGGATGATAATCCGCAAAATGTGGAATTGATTCAGGCGTATCTTGAGGGTTTGAACTGCACCACGGATGTCGCGGCGGATGGAGTGGAGGCTTTGGAAAAGGTCGCCACTTCCAAGCCCGATCTCATAATTCTGGATATTATGATGCCGCGGATGAGCGGGTTTGAGGTTTGCCGGCGCATCAAGGCGGCTGCGGAAACCCGCGAAATTCCTATTCTGATGGTAACGGCCCTGAACGAAATTGGAGACATTGAAAAAGGTGTCGAAAGCGGCACGGATGATTTTCTATCCAAGCCGATCAACAAACTCGAGTTGGTTACACGGGTAAAGAGTCTGCTTCGTGTCAGACATTTACAGGGTCAGCTGGAACGGACCATGGCCTATCTGTCGGATATTGAATCCAGCGAAAGGCGATCCTGAATTTAAGAAGCCGGCGGCTCTCAAAACGGGTTCGGCGATCAGCATGTCGGTTGACGCGGTGGATTGACTCTGGCTATAAACGTCACCATGGCGTGAGGGTGGGTGTAAACCCACCAGGCCCAAAGACGGGTTCTGCGATGGCGGCGTGGCGAGAACAAAGTTGGAATGTTAGATGCTGAAATTTCAAGTATTTCGCGAGGGTGACGCTCCGCCGGAGCTCGATATTACCTCGGCGTACCTTGCCGGTTCCGATAGCATCCCCATTCGCGGCGACCTAAGCTATTCCGGTGGAGAGCTGCGCTGTCGAAAGCGCGCCGCGGGGCCTTCGGCGTTGGCTCTGCTCTGGGAGGTCAAGGGGTTCGGCGCGGTGCTGCTGGAAACGACGCGGCTACCGGAGCGGCCTGATCCTTATATACTGAATCTGGAATTGGCGCGCTCGCGCATGATGCGATTGATTCAAAAAAGAGAGGAATGGGGATTTTTTGACCTGCCGGAAGCTCAAGGCATTCATGAGAAATTTAACGAGGCTCGTGACTTGCTTGTGGAAGCCATCTTGCAGCAGGATGATCCACCCGCGGCCAGTCGGCTGGCCGACCGATGTTTGGCGTTGGTGATGCCGCTGTCTGAACAGGCGGCCGTCATTCACGCGGAACTGCTTCTGCAGCGGCGTATCGCCACCAAGTCGTTTCCACGCAATGTGTTTGGTTGTCACGCCGATTTACAAATCACCAACGATCAATACCGCAAGAAACTCATGGCCTGTTCTGATTTTGTGATGCTGCCGATACATTGGAAAACCGTGGAACCACAGGAACAGGCTTTTGCCTGGGGGCAGGTGGATGAGTGGATGGAGTTTCTGCGAAGGGCCAAGCTGCCTGTGGTGTTCGGGCCGCTGGTTTCCTTTACCGAGCTGTCCATACCGGATTGGCTCTATATCTGGGAACACGATTATGAGCAGGTTCGCGGACTGCTTTATGAGCATATTGAGCGCATGGTTACCCGCTACGGACCACAGGTGGTTTTATGGAACGTCCTTAGTGGACTGCACGTCAATGCCCATTTTTCTTTCACGTTTGACCAACTGATGGACCTGACGCGCATGGCCATCGGCGTGGTCAAGCGCGTGTTGCCCAACGCCCAGACCATGATCGAGATCACCCAGCCGTGGGGTGAATATTATGCCCGCAATCAACGCAGCATACCGCCCTTGGTTTATGCGGAAATGGTGGTCCAGAGCGGTGTGGCGTTTGACATGTTCGGGCTGGCCCTTTCGTTTGGAGTGCCGCGTGATGGATGTTGGCAGCGTGACCTCTTTCAGATCAGCGCGCTCATCGATCGCTTTGCGGCACTGGGTAAGCCCGTGGCCATCAACCGTATTGAAGTGCCAAGCCAAACGACCGACGATACCGTCGGCGCGGGTGTATGGCGGCAGCCTTGGAATGAGGCTCTGCAAGCGAAATGGCTTGAGGCCGTCACCAATATCGTTTTAAGCAAACCATTTGTGGAAGCCGTGAGTTGGCGCAATGTGATGGATCGGGAAAGCAATGCCATTCAATTTTCCGGCCTCTGCAATGCGGATTTAAGCCCAAAAAAATCGCAAGCTACCTGGATTTCAATGCGCCGCGCGGTCATGGTGGTGCGGCAAGGTGGGGCCAAAATGGGAGACCAGCCTAAGCCTGTGAGCGGCTGATCTTGGCGCTCCTCCCTGATGCTATTCTGGTTTGGCAGTACGCGCGAAAATCGCGGTGGGATAATAAAATCATGATGCCTGATCGAGATGTTGACGATGTTCCCGCCGGCGCGACGCCCCAACCACGGGCAGTGGCACCGGCATCTAGTGATGAATGGGGCTGGACCGGCCGGCATCAGGTTGGTCTGGCCATGCTCACATTCTGTTTGTTGGTATTTTTAGCGGTACAACTCTGGCGACATCCCGTTCGTCTAGGCTCTGCAGTGAAGCGGTCCGACATGCGTCATGTCGTACTGCAGAGCCACATTGATCTAAACACTGCCACATGGGCGTCAATCGTGCGTTTGCCAGGCCTGGGCCCCGGTCGGGCCGAGCGCATTCTTGACTATCGCTCACGTCAACTCCAACTGCACCCCGGCGTTATGGTTTTTCGAAGCATCAGGGACTTAAGAAAAGTACCCGGGATAGGCAAAAAAATCAGCTTGGCTTTGTTGCCATTTTTAAAATTTCCCAGACTCCCCAGCAAGCACGCTGCGCATCTGGCCCAGTAGGGCCGGGCCGCAAAAGCAGGTGAAAGGCTTGGGGGTCAGGTTCCCCATCATTTCACTCGGCGGCCCATCACCCATACCGCATCAGGTTCCGGGGCATTATGCACAATGGCCTGGCAAACGGCATTGGCATCCGTGCCGACGGATCGATCCAGTGGCAGAAGAATGGCGTCGGCGGAAAAGCCTGCCGCCAAACGCCCGACCTGTTGAGAAAGTCCCAAGGCCTGGGCGGGTAAAGTGGTGATCATCTCCATCAGCACCACAGGCGAAGTTTGTGGATGGCACCGCAAAACATGACGGGCCTCACGCAACAGGGATAAATCTGGATTGCTGGCCAGCGAATCGGTGGCCAGGCACACGGGGATGCAATGCGCCAACATCTTTCGCCACGGATGCTCTCCCCGCCGAGGATGGTCGAAATAGGCATGGGTGCGTGGACACCAGGCCACACTGGCACCGCTTCCGGCAAGAATGTTCAGATCGGCATCGTCGGCATAATTGACGTGGGCCAACACCACCGGTACGGAGCTTAAGCCAGTCACGTCTTCCCGACTTTTCTCGG
>JABEVA010000162.1 GCA_013044065.1 Phycisphaerae bacterium | reverse complement strand
GTTTTGAAAACCTGTCAAGTGCCAGAAAACCACGGCCAGTGGCCCACCAAATCATTTTTTCGAGTATAATTTACCCACTCGATTGCCCGAAGAGCCTTATTTTTCTCACATTGGAACGAAGTTAAGTCTGGATTGTTCAGTTGCGCCCGCAGTGACCACGACGCTGGAAACATTATGGCTATTCGTAACATATTACATAGTGGCGGTGCGGACACCATTATTTCTGGTTCAGTGCCGCTGGATGGATAATTTGATGTCTCATCAGAAAAGACCAGGGGCACGCGGTGGCGGAATCGCTCTTGATGCTTTAGCGGTGGTGGCGATACTCACGGCGGTATTTGTTAGCATCAACGACGGACACAGCCGCAGCCAGGTCGCGGGCTTAAAAGCTCCCGCCAGGTCTGGCCGCTTGATCACCCTACAGGGGCGACTGTTGGGTGGCGGTCACTTCAGCACCGCCAAGTGGAAGGGCAAAGTGATTATCGTGGATTTTTGGGGGTACTTGGTGCCCATGGTGCATAAGAGAAGCCCCGTCCATCGCCAAACTATACGCCAAGTACCACCATCACGGCTTGGAGGTTGTGGGAGTATCGCTTAACGGCACCACCGCCGCTGTTCACCGCTATCGCATGGCCAATCCACAAGAGAATTGGCCACAACTTCAGGACAGCCATCACAGCAACGAAGCCATTGCCCAGCGTCTGGGTATCCAAGGCTTGCCGTCCGAACTGGTCATCGATCGCCATGGAGTGTTGAAGCACACCCTTGTGGGCTATGCCCCGCGGCAGCTTGCCGCGGACGTGCGAAAACTGCTACCACCAGCCAAGCCGGCACATTGAACTTACGCATCGCCCGGCGCCGGCCGCAAAACATTAACGGCCCGGCCCAAGGTCCCTTACAGATTCGAACCATGCTGCGCCAGATAATCCGCCACACCCGAGGCACTGGCTTTCATACCCGGCTTGCCTTTTTCCCACCCGGCCGGGCACACTTCGCCGTGCTTTTCAAAAAATTGCAGCGCATCCACCATCCGAATGGTTTCATCAACATTGCGCCCCAACGGCAGGTCGTTGACCACAAAATGACGAATCTTGAAGTCGCGGTCAATGAGAAACGTACCGCGCAGTGCCACCGCATCATCGTGGAGCACGCCATAAGCCCGGCCAATGTTTTTATTCAGGTCCGCGACCATCGGGTAATGCAGGTTGCCGATGCCTCCCTTGTTCACAGGTGTATTTTTCCAGGCCAGATGGGTGAATTGAGAATCCACACTCACGGCAATAACGCGGGTATCACGCTTGGCAAATTCTCCATGCCGATGGTCAAAGGCCAGAATTTCCGACGGACAAACAAAGGTGAAGTCCAGCGGATAGAAAAACACAATCCCGTAATGGCCCTCCAGATAACTGCGCAAATGAAACTTTTCGTCGATGCTGTTATCCGGCATGACGGCGGGAACGGTAAAATCCGGGGCGGGGTGACCAATCAAAGCTTGCATAAGCCATATCCTTATCAAAAACCCTTCCGCGGAATCGCAACCGGCGTCCGCGTTTGGGAAATCCTATGCCGCAGGGCCGGAGAGTCAAGCGCAGGCAGCGCCGCGGCACTTGCGTTTGAAGGTGGACATTGACCAAGCCACCACCGGATCGAACGAAACCCGTGGCGAAAAATATTCGTCCGCTGCGCAGCCATCCGCGGAGTGTGACACCGGCTAAGCGTTGGCCGTGGTAACCGCCATCGCCGCACCTTTGGAGCGCAGCCCCAGGCTGATGAGCAAAGCCAGCAGCACTCCCACCACACCCATGATCGGAATGCTTTGATATCCAAAAAAACGCACCAGCGCTCCCGCAGTGGGCGTACCAATCACCGTGGCCACAGCGCTGGTCGAATTGTAAAGGCCTTGGGCGGCACCTTGGCTGATGGGGCTAAGTTCAGAAGCCAATTCCGTGGTGGTAACGCTTATAATTGGCCACGCCATGACAATCACACCGAAGGACAACAAGGCCAATGTTGCACTAAGCGCCCCGCGGTTGACCAGCACCAGGGCCACCAAACCCACAAAGCCGATCAATCTCAACAGCAATCCGCCAGAATAGACTCTGGACGTACCAAAGCTGCGCGCCAGGCGCCCTCCGAGCGTATAAAAGATGATCGCCGCCCCAGCCGCTACTGCATACGCCAGTGAAGTCGCAGCCGGAAGCACGCCAAAACTGTGGTGCAGAAAAATCGGAAAGTAAGCAAACACCCCGGACACGCCGAAGAACATGCAAAACACCGCCAGCATCAGGCGTCCAAACCGGGTGGGCAGCAGTTTGCCCATGTTTTTGAGGCCCTCGGCATTCAAAGGGTGAAAAAACCTCAGCATGCCGCCACCGAGAAGTTCCACGCGCGAAAATCGCGCCAAGGCGGAAAAATCCAGGTGCAGCCGGGCAGGACTCAACGCAGCGCTACGTATTTCCGATTTTTTGGGCAAGCCAAAACCACCCAGCAGCACGGCCGGAATCATCAGCCCGGCACCAATCCACAACCCTACCGGGATGCTGGTGGCGGCGAACACCCCGGCCAGCAACAGACCCAGCACCTGGCCCACGCCATTAAACGTTTGCAACCAGCCGATGCGGGAAGTCCATTCTTCCCGCGGCGAAAATTCAACGATAAATAACGTCGCACAGGTGGAAACAGCCGTGCTGGCAATACCCGCCATTAAGGCCAGGGGCAGCCAATATCGCAGATGATGGACCAGTGGAAACACGGCGATGGAGACCATAAGAAAAACAAACCCGGCAAAGAAAATTGGACGGTACATCCGCTTCGATTCGGCCAGGGATCCCAGCATCGGCGAAACCAGCGAGCCTAAGTTAAATGCCCCCATGACATAGCCCACGGTCGAGAGATGCTTGGAGATCGCCACCATCATCAGCGGAATTAAAACCGGAATCAGGCCGGAGGAAAGCACCCCCAGCAGCAGGTACGCCCCGTACCACGGCGCAATCCAACGCTGCGGCGCAGCAAAAGTTTTCCAGACGATATTCTCAACCGAACTCATACCCGTATTCCATGGTCCAGCCACGCAACTTCCGGCAGGCTCCGGCGGCTCCAGCCAAACCGCACAGCCTTAGCCCATCTCCCGCGTTATCCATTAACAGATTCTTCGCCCCATGGCAAGGTTACGCAACACGCCGCCTGCCACCCCACCAACACTGCGCCGCAGCCGCGGTTTTCACCACACGGCGCTGCGGCTAAGATAGGCTCTCATGGAACAGGGCATTCACATTCTCGTTACCGCCGGCCCCACCCGCACCCCGCTGGATGAGGTCCGTTATTGGGCGAATATATTTACCGGTAACACCGGACTGCAAATCGCCCTGGCCATGCGCGACTTGGGACACGTCACACTTTTGACATCCAATCAAGACCACCTGGCCCGTCTGAAACCGGGCGGCGCAGACCATGACGCCCGCCTGACGGCTATCCCATTTGTCACCTTCAACGATCTGGATCTGGCCTTGGCAAAAAGTGTTCATAGCCAAGCCCTCAATGCCGTCTTTATGACTGCGGCGGTTTCAGATTACCAATCGGCCGGTGCCTATTGCATCGAAAGCAGCAACCCCGTTGCGGGTTCCAACCCACCCCGCTGGCAATGGACTGTGCGTGATATTCAAAAACCTAAAATCGCTTCCAACCATACCCAAATCGCCTTTGCCGCCACCCCCACGCCCAAACTTATAGACAAGTTTCGCCGGGAATGGAACTTTCGCGGGCTGCTGTGCAAATTCAAGCTGGAGGCGGGGCTTTCCGAAGAAGAATTGAAAACCAAAGCCCAGGCCAGTCGCATCCACAGCCAAGCGGACGTTATCGTCGCCAACACCCTGCAAATGGTCTATGGCCCTGATCCGGCCGCCTATATCATTGATGCTGCAAGCTGCCAACGGGTTCCGCGTGGAGCCTTGCCGGAACAGCTCCGGGCCTATCTTGCAAGGACACTCTCCCGGAAGCTCCACCGTTAGGAACCCTCAGGCCCGCAGGTTCATGTTCCAGTCTTGCGCCCCTCCAATTCCAAGGGCCGTGGATACTCCGGCCAACTGTTGATGGTACGACTCAGCACCGCGGCACTTACCACCGCCGCCAGCATAAACGGAAGCACCACTTCAACTGAAAATAAAGGCCCCGGCCGCAGCAACAGCGGATACATGGAAAGCGCAACTCCCGGCGGATGATATAGTCGCAGCCAATCCAGTAACACCAACACCACCGCCGCCATGCAACCTGCATAAAGCGGTCCATGCACCAAGCAGGCCGCCACGCTGCCCAGCCCCGCCCCCAGGGTAGAACCTAAAATTACCGGAATCGGCTGGGCAATCGAACTTTGCGGCAATAGCACCAAAATGCTCAGCGTGGCGGCAAATGGCGGAAGCAGCCAAATCCGCTCATGCCACATCCCATCCCGGCTCAGCGAATCCAGTAAAACCAGAATACCCACCATCCCCGCAAACCACAGCGTAACCGGGATGGACATGGCTCGACCCGAACGCCACTGCCGCCATGCGGCATGCATCAATTGCCTTGGTTTGAGCATCGGTGTGTTTTCCAGCCCGGCGCACAACAACACGGGATCCTATCCCACAGAAGCTCTCACCCACTCTGGCCCGGCACCACGCCAACCCCGAAGCTGTGGATCCCGCTTATCATGATCCGCCGTATCCCGGATTCCACGTAACAAACCGGGTATTGGCCGCCAAAAATGTCAGTTTCACCGTATCGCACGGGCCGTTGCGCTGTTTGGCGATAATCAACTGGGCTTCGTTGAGTTTATCCGGGTTGGCTTCGATCCAGTCTTGGTCGCCGCGATGCATCACCGCCTCGCGATGCAACAGCATCACCACATCCGCATCCTGCTCAATACTGCCTGATTCACGCAAATCACTGGTGCGCGGCAACCGGTTTTCACTCTCCGACGCCCGATTCAACTGCGACAGGCATATCACCGGGCAGTTTAACTCGCGGGCCAAAGCCTTAATGCCGCGGTTTATCGAACTGATCTGCTGCTGCCGGTTTTCTTCGCGCGGCGCTTCCATTAACTGCAGATAGTCAATGACCACCATCTC
>JABEVA010000161.1 GCA_013044065.1 Phycisphaerae bacterium | reverse complement strand
GCGGTAAGGGTGTAGCTTGTCGTAAACCGCCCGACCTGGTCTGGCTTAAGCCCGTGGATTTGCAAGATGTCCTCGGCATCGGTACCGCCGTTGACGACATAGGGCGTGCCGGCGGGGGTCTGGAAAAAATAGGTGTAGGATTCACCCCAGAGGGCCTTGGGACCGAGCAGGGTGTTCTGCAGCAGGGTGCCCACGTACAGGCCGTCCGTGGTGAACAGGTACGGGCGGATGTTGCCGTGCCACAGCCACGTGCCCACCACATCACCAACGCCCGGAAGCTTAAAGTCGTAGACGGCGTTGTTGGCGTGTACATTCTTGGTGTTTTCGGTCAGAAGCCCCGCGCTACCGCGAGCAGCGTGGTACCCCGCCGCCACCGGGCGCGCAATCGCCCAGAGGTACCGGCCATCACGGTCGTAGCAGCCAATGGTATCGTGGCTGGAGCCCCACTCATAGTTGTAGCAGACGATCAGGTGATTATCGTGTGTAACGTAGAGACCATTGATGGACCAGCCGCGAGGCAGGGGCACAATAGGCTTGGCATCCGCCATGTCGTATAGCGGGGCACCGTTGGCCGACCAGCCTTTGATGTCCAGACGGAAGATGACCACGTGATCGCGGTAATCACCGGAGGCGTAATAGCTCCAATCCGGCCCCAGGGCCGTGCCCCAGCCATCGCCGAGCGTCGGCTGGGTGCCTTTCTTGTAAGGCACACCATGCACCGTCTTAACCCAGTGCATTTCGTCGGGCTGCACCAGATGATCGCCGTTGGTGTCACTCCAACTGTAGTTTTGGCCAAAGTGGTAACGGAAGCACGGCGGGAAGTAGCCTTCGTATTCGTGATGCCCCAGGTCGCTGTCCCAGCAGTCGATCTGGGTTCCGTCGAGTTTGAGCTTGGGGCTGATCGGGCCGCCTTCGCTGCCCAGCGCCGCCACGGGGCGATACACGTCGCCTTCGCGGCGCATGATCGTAAGCATGTTGCCGCTCACGTTCATGGCCACGTATTGATGCCCATCGTGGTACATCACCTGGCAATGTCCCCAGGCACTGCCATGGCCGTCGGGGGTAAACGGATCATCAATTCCCCGCCGGCGGAAGACGATCGCCTCCGGTTTGCTGGTTTTTTTGACCAGATTGACCTTGAAGCGTGTACCTTCGGCCACCATCTGCGTGGGATCCTTCGGATCGACCCAGAAGAACGTGCCGCCGCCGTAGGGCGTCGGGCCGATGTATTGCTTGAGCAGTGTGCCGGTCTGGGCATTCCACACGCTGATCCGGCAGGGCGATCCATCTTCCTCCGCCACCCACAACTTGCCCGCATTCGTCACCGCGATGCCCCGCGGCAGCAGCATGCCGTCGGAAACCCATTTTCCTACCCAGGGCCGGCCTCCCGGCTTGCCAACGGCATGGAGGAACTTGCCATGCGCATCAAAGACTTTGACCTGAAACGATTTGCCCCAGTCGCTGACATAGATCCGCCCCACCGCGTCACGTGTCACGTCGAACGGCGCCACCAGATGACTCGTAATCAACGGCGTGACGGTGTTACCGGCTAGGTTGATTTTCACAACCTGCTTGCCGCTGACCGCCAGCAACGTATGAGCGTCCACCGCGCACAGGCCCACCGGCGCCTGGACGGCAATGGTCTGGCCCGTCGGCTTGCCGGTGAGCGCATTGACCACCTCGATCTTATTATTGTAAAAGAGTGACGCATATACACGATTTCCGATCGCGGCCACGCCCAGCGCGTCGGTAGTTTCGCCCACCTCCGTGGCGAAGTACCGCGGTTGACCGCCGTAGGTCGCCGCGCTGAACGAATGATGGTTACGCAAGGTCCAGAGCCAATGGTAGTCCTGCCGGTAGCGCCACGTGGCGATCCGCATGGCCGGATGCTTGAGGCTGAATCGCGCCGGATTACCGGTGCGTTTGTCGAGGCAAACCAGCAGCGCCCGGCCGATGGCGTGATGCCCCAGGTAGATGCGCGATGTGTCGGTTGAGATAGGCCCGGAGTACAGGGCGTAAAGATAGTTGCCGTCGACGGCCAGTGATATACAGCGCCCGCCGGCCGCAACGCGGCTTCCCCATTGCCGCTGGCCCTTTTGATTGACCGCAATGATACCAACGCCCTTCTCCCAGTCCGGGGCACCCAGGAACACCCACTTGCCGTCGGTGGCGGCGGCCTGTGGAATCGACTCATCGGCCAGCCAATCGCCGTGGTTGTCCGGCGTGGGCCAGGGCGGGCTGCCGGGGTTGTCCAGGGTCATCTTGTATTGCGTGGTCAGCGCGGGGTGATAGAGTCCTTTGATTACGTAATGGCCGGGCGGCACCGGCCGGCCCCATTGGTCCAGACCGTTCCAGAACACGCGGTTCGGTCCCGCGTAGCAATAGTCATCCCGCATCAGCCAGCGCAGCAGGTGGCCTTGCGGATCAAAAAGCCCCAGCGACAAGTCGTCGTCCGCCGGCATCTTATAGCGCACAGCCAGCGCTCCACGCCGCTGCAACGTGGTGCTGGCGTAAAATGAAAACCTCGGTGTTAAATCCGCCCACCATAGTTGGAATGTCGCGGCGAGCCGCGCCGTGTGCTGCGGAGTACCGCCGAAAAGCACCTTCCAGGGCAGGGCCAGCTCCTGCACATATCCCCGACCATCGGCATCCGCCGCAAACGCCTCACGGGCACCCTGCTTGAGTAAAAATGGACTGGGCAGATCGCCCCAGTCCGCGGTGAGTGCGGGGCTTTTGTCTGCGCTGTCATACCAACCGCACAAATTCACTTTCTTTTTGCCGTCGCTTAAGCGGATCTGCAGCGCATCTCCGCCACCGTAGCCTTGCAGCGTACTCTCTCGCTTGGCATTGGTTATCGGTCCAAAAGATCGGAAATGCGCCGCAATATAGAGATTGTGGCGGTCATATTGTGCCGCCAACTGTGCGTAAAACCGCTTACCCCAGAATGATCGC
>JABEVA010000160.1 GCA_013044065.1 Phycisphaerae bacterium | reverse complement strand
GTGCCAGTGTTAGCGCCGAACCCCGCGTGGACAATAAACGACGGCAGCGCTACAGACCGCCACTTCCGCCCGCCGTCCGTCGTCTTCACAAGCACGCAGTGGCCATTGGCCGCGCCGGTCGCCCAACCCAGCCGCGTGGTGGAAAACCACACGCCGGACAAGCCGATGGCCTGGATATCCGCTGGATTCGCTTTGACGGCAGCCTGATGCCAACTGCGCCCGCCGTCCCGGGTCCAAAGAATGGCCGCGTGCGCGGGTGTTGACCGCTTAGCGCGAACTGCACCCACCATGACGCCTCGGGTTGCACTGGTGAAAGACATGGCCGTAGGGTAAAACCCGCGCACCCATGAACCAGGGTTCGCCAAGGACCAGCCGGCCCGCACAACACTCCGGCCGACACAGTTCGTGGCCAACACCACAACCACAACCGCCAGTGGCCGCAGCGCTATGGCCCAGCCGAATCTACGTTTAATTGCATTGATCGGTGTAAGATCGCCCATCGCTCGGGTTTCCTTTCGTTTGACCTATAGCCTGCACGAACTCATTGTCCCTGCGACAACCCACGTCCAACCATGGCAATCGATTTTCCCCCCGGGCTTAGCCTTATGGGAACACGCCGCCTTAATGCCCCGTGGAAGCCGCCCCAAGCCCCGGGCTGCGTTCAAACACCAGCGTGCCCCAGGTTTGGGGCAGCAAAGCCGCGGAACTCGGCCGGTCCACCACCATCGACTCCGTTTGCCCATCCCAGCATAGGGCGGCCTGCCGTACGGTTCCGGCCTTGTTGGCAAAGCCCACCGCCACATCAAAACCGATCGGCTGGGCGGGATGGTAAATCTTCAGAGGCCGGAAAGGCACCTTCACCTCCACCGTGTAGCCGCCTGGAATCAACCGGTAGGCCCACTTCAGGCCGGGATACGGGGCGATGTTGTCAAAATGCCGGCTCGCCGCCGGTGAGGTAATGGTCTGCGGATTGGCGGGTTTATTTCTGTAGAGCGGCCAGAATGCCATCTGGTATTTGAATGGCTTTTTGCCGCCGGTAATTCGGGCCAGAATCACCCGCACATCCCCCGGGTCATTGTGGGTACGATCCGGATGATTCCAATTGCGGCCGATGGAGAATGATACGTAGCTCCCGCTGGTAAACGGGCAATCCGGGAGTTCCGTGCCGGCGTTTTTGAAGCCGTAGGGATCCTTCACGTCATAAGCCAGATACAAATTATTCGCCCCAAAAAGGGCTTTCACCCTGGCCACCACGCGGCCATGGAGTTTAAGTAACATTGGCTTTACACCGCCCCATTCCGCCTGCGTTAATTTCCCGTCAATGGTGATGCGCCGCGTATGAAAATCACTCTGCCCGTGATGCTGCATGGCCGCCTGCCGCTGAGCCACAAAATTCCAGATGGATCGAGCCACGTAAACCGGCCGCTTCCCGGGCGGCGGACCATCCGGATCCCACGGCTTGGCCCGGGCGGCCATCGCTGGCGTAATGGTGATCACCCCGCCTTGGATCGGTGTGAGCTTGGGCAAATTGACCTGGTGTACAAACACACCGTGATCGCCCATGAAGTTGTAAACCTTGCCGTGAATTTTATAGGTGTATCCACCGATCGATTCCACAAAAATACTGTTGCCGTCGCGAATCTGTTTACTCGGATCATGGTACAAATGACCGATGTACAGGCCGTGGTCGGTCCACACCCACGTTTGCGAAATGCAATCATCGACAAAACAAAAACCGTTGATGTCTGTTTCCACAGTCCAGGGGTAATACATTTCCCCGGGCTTGGCCAGGCCGGAAGCCCGTCGACCCAGTTTCAACCACGCAGGTATGCCCGCGTCATTGAAACGCATGGGCGAGTTGCGCCAGTTCCGGCTGGCCCACCAGCCATCGCCGTCAATGCCAGGGAGCATCAAATTCACCCCCGGTGCCATCCGCGGCTGACTCCATAGGTTGTAGCCGCCGCCCCGGGTATTCAAAAGCCCCAGGGTTGTGGCGGCTCCGCCTTTCCAGGCACCCTTGCCGCTGACGTAGCTTGGCACCTTCAGCCGGGCAATGGTTTTAACATCCGCCCAGTCATAGATCGGTACGCCATCCGGCAGAATCTTGCGCGGTGCAAGCCTTTTGATGACCCATTTAAACGGCCGCCATTGCCCATGCGACAGTCCCTGATTCTCAGGGCACAGCATTAAAATGCTCAGATCCGGTTGAAGTTTCCAACTGAATTCACGTGCCACCTTCGACATTCCCGGCGGCTTAACCGTAAACCGTACGCCGTCGTCGGCCATCTTTCCCGTACCATTAACATCCGACCACGTAAACCAATTGTCCGGTCCCTGGTCGTAATCTCCCTGGTAAACCCCATGACGCGGCTTTTCCACTCGGTGCATATACACCACGGAAGCGAGCTTCGGCTGGTCCGTTTTTTTGTTAAACAACCAGATCGAAAAACTGCCGCCATAAAGGTACGTTTTCCCATTGTTTGCGCGAACCATACCACCCGAGAAAGACAAATAGGGAGATTGTTTGCCGAAGGCCTTGGCATATCTGCCGAAAATATGATTGTTTCCCCGCAATACTGTCGGCTGCATCGTATCTGGTAGCGCAATGCTAACGTGCCATGCCGGATACCACGTCCCCTTTTTCAGATGAATCCTGTACGCCGTCAGGCCCGGAGAATCAGAATAATCATTATGACGGAACAGCATGTACTTGCGGTTCGGTGTTAATTGCCCCTGTCCGCTGGAGATACGGGTATTAAAAAATTCCTCTTCCATCGCTCCGGTCTGACTGTTCCACACACTAAGCCGCTGATAATCTTCCGCCGGTGATGCCACCCATACATGACCCCCCGGACCAATGCAAATTCCGCGCGGGTCCAGCAGGCCCGCGGCGTTATACGCGCCATTGCGTGGCCTCCCACCCTTCACACCAATGGTCCTTATCAGTTGGCCTTGCGGCGAAAACACTTTCACCTGCTGTGCTCCACCGCGATTGGCAATCCCAAAATCCGCCGGCGGCTGCATCATTAATACCTGGTGCAACTGCGCTCTGCTGCGATCGGTAATATAAAAGTTGCCCGCGTGGTCGATCGCCAGGCCAATCGGATCTTCCAGGCCGGACGTAATCACCGTGCGTTCAACCGCTCCATCCCTATTCAGTTGCACCAGTCTGGTTCCGCTAAGTAAAAAGATCTTTCCGTTATGCACGGCCACCCCGCGCGGCGATGGAATCGTAACCCGGTCTAGAATTTTCCCACTGTGAGAATTCACCACAAACAGTCGGTTATCCAATAGTACCGGCAGATACAACCGGCCTTGGTTCACCGCCAGTCCTTCCACATCGCAAATCCAGTTTCCCTTCCACGTCCCCACCTTGGAATAGTGATTGCCAACGGGAATATTGACCAGAATTTTGCCGCGTGACGCGTCAATATCATATTTGCCAATCACCAGGCGCTTACCCGCAAACCAGGTATCTGCCAGATAAAGGTGGCGGTCCGTCAGCGCCCCCGCCAGTCGCACATCCCATGGAAAAAACGTGTAATACCGTCCCACTATTTTCCCTGCGGCATCCATCCGCTGCACGCCGGTATTGAGCGGGTTTTCCACGCAGCCAAAAATGCCCACCACCTGTTTGCCATTGCTGCATACCGCCTCCGGCCCCCCAAGACAGCCACCCCATCCGCCCAGCCCGGTGCTAAGTGTATAGGGAGGATTGCCGCTTTCACCCACCTTCATGATATATTTAGCCGATACCGGCTTGGCAAACCACACGCCGCGCACATGATACCTGCCCGGCACCACCGGCACACCCAAATCCGTGGTGGCGTCCCAACTCAAGTTCAACGCCCCGGCCTTGACCGGCTTGGCATCCAACAGCGAGCGGATAAGCGTATCCTGGCGGTTATAAACCCCCAAACTCAAAAAACCCGTGCCCGGAATGTGCAAATGAATCGGCTCCGCCACGCCGGGCCGGGCGGGCCGCCGGGCCGGCGGCACAGCTTTTACCAAGGCACCTGTCAGCAATGCCGCCACAAGCAGACCCGCCATCCATGCGGGCCACCACGGAAAGCCAAACGCCATCAGAGCTTTCTTCATCACGTTGTCATACTCCAGAAGGAACATTTGCAGCATCACCAGCGGCCCGCATCCACGCAGGACTTACGCTGCCATTATTTCACCACAGCCGTACCCCACCACTGCGGGTTCAATCGCGCTTCGGTCGGCATGTCGTTAACCATCGTTGTTACGCCATTTTGCGGAGAAAACAGATAATTGCGGAACCACAATTGCAGACCGCGATTGGCGTATCCGCCGCCGTTCACTTCCACATCAGCGGCGATTTTGTCGCCGGGCTTCAGCGGCAAATGCAAAAAGCTTCGCGGCACCGCCAGCACAACCACGTAACCTTGCCGCCCCCGGGCCGCTGGTGCAATCACAGCCTTCCCGCCCGGTACGATCCCCACGAAATCAAAATGCAGATGGCCGCCCGCGGGCGTGTAATAGCTTGCCGGGTGCTTGAAGCGCCGGCTTATCGGCTTCCAGGCGACCATTTTCGGTTTGCCATGGACGAGTGCCACCAATATCCGCACATCGCCGCGCACCGGCACAGCCGTCGCATGGCCCGCCGGCCCTAAATCCAGCCCCACCGAACCGCCACCGTCGAAAAGCACCTTGTCTGCACTGGCGGCATTGCTGGGAAGGCCACCCTGCAACACGTGAAACCGGGCGTACACGTAATGCCGCCCGTAACTCACCTGCACGCGAGCCAACGGCTTGCCATTGCGGCCCAGTTCCCGTTTGGCTACACCCCGCCACAATTCAGGCCTTGCCCATACACCATCCGTGCGGGTCAAAACCAACGGCTGCATATCACGGTGAATGGCCACGCCATTGCGCACCGCGGGGTAAATCTTGGCAAGGCGCACGGTGCCCCATTGCCGGCTCTGACCCCGAACAATTCCATGATCGAACCCGCCGACGTGATACGCCATACCATCCATATACGCCCACACCTGATTCAATCGCGGATAATACCTCACAAAACCCGAAAAAGTTTCGCTGCCAAACGTATACGGCCCCGGCAACGGAGCCAGCGCCGGTTGATTCATCAGGGCACCCACATAAAATCCATCATGGGTATAGAAATAAATCTGCCCCCATTCGCTGGCTCCGGCTACGTATTTATTTCCCACCAGACCGGCAATCACCCAGAAGTGATGCAACTGGCCCTGCCGGTAAATACCTGCCGCCTTGCGCCCCGCCATCCACAGCAACTTACCATCCGGGGAAAACTTCATGAACTTCACTGCATTGCAGCAATTATCATGCCCGATCCCCTCCAACATCGCCTGGGTCAAAGTTGGAGTATAGTACGGCACAGTAGCATCAACACACGTATATATATTTCCGTGACCATCCACCCGAATGCCCAGTATTCCATACCGCGGGCTGCTGCCCAAATACCGGCCCGCCCGCGCCAGCACATCCGGCACCGCGTACCGGGCCTTGCTTAGGTCCCATTGAATTGACCCGTTGGCCCGAAAACCCGCCGCCGGAATCTCGATGATGCTGTTCTCATTGGTCACCAGATAAATGTCGCCATTCTTGGCCATGTACATGGACCCCACCGCTTCCCCCAGCGACGGCAACGGTTTTCCCGCAATGGAAAATACCCGCTGCACTTCCCCCGGCTCTATATGATGATCCCCGTTGGCATCACTCCAGATTTCCAATTCATTGCGCCGCGCACCGCGATGCCGCTGGTACTTATTACGAACTAAAAAATGCCCCACCGGCAGCATCTGATTACCCTGAATCAGGCAAATGCCGTGCGGGTTGGCATCACTCACATAATACTCACGATGGTTCTTGGCCAGCACCACATCCGTCTGCGCATTAAAATTACCCATCGTACCCACGCTGTGATAACCCGCCGCGGGCAGCAGCCAGTACGCCGTGGGCAGCCCCGGTTTCAACCGGCCGAGAATGTGGCAGCGGGAAAAGCCACCGGGTTCATATTGCACGTACACCGTGCGCGGATGCCTGGCTCCCGGCGTGATATCACTGCTGTAACCCAGCCCGCCAAACCACTGATGCAGCACCTTGCCGGTGATCGCATTATTAAGAGATATAACTTTCGGTATGGCGACCTGGGCGGTGATAATGCCCCCGTGGGCATCGGCGGCGATGCCGGCCGGCTGCAGATAATTACTCGCCACATATT
>JABEVA010000159.1 GCA_013044065.1 Phycisphaerae bacterium | reverse complement strand
GAATAAAGTGTTCCTGGTCCGACCTGTTGGCAGATTGTTACGGCGTATTCTCAACATTGTCCTGCCCGCAACGCTGCTATTTGGTACAGGGGTGGCCGCGAGTTGTGGCGCAGCTCACCCTGACATGGCCTCCATGGCTAGCAGGATGTCTAAAAGCCTGGTCGTCGTGGAATATACTGCTGAAAATGAACTGCACAAAACCCGCAAGGTTTCCGCGCAGGGAATTGTGCTGACTGGAAGCGGCGTGGTTCTCATCTCTGGAAGTATGCTGCCGGAGGAGTTGCCGTTGGCTTATGTTCATCATCTTATCATCCGCATCCCGCGGGGAACGCTGCGTAAGATTCCAGCGGAATTTCTGGGGCGTACCGCCGATGGCAGCTTTTGTTATATCAAGGCGCTCAAGCCTCTGAACCTGCCGCCCTTGTCCGTAACCGATGGTGGAACCCCGACTTTGGCCGAAAAGGTGTTTTCTGTAGGGCTTCTTTCCAAAAAGCTGGGCTACTCTCCATATATAGGGATCAGTCGCGTTAAAGCCAAGGTAACCCTCATTCACCAGGTATGTGATACTGAAACCTTTGGATTGACTTGCGCCAACAGCCCGGTCTTCGATTATCACACGGACCAGCTTGTCGGCATCACATTTCCCAGCCAAGGTACGGCCGTGGAATTGAATATCGCCGGGCACAGTGCTCCTGTGAGCATCAACGACCCTGAACAGGATCCCCTATTCGCAACCTATTCTGATATAAAGACCGCACTGACGAGAGTGCCCAGCAAGCGTTTTCATGTTCAGCGGCCCTGGTTGGGTGTGGTGGGATTGGTCGGCATGAAGTCGGCACTACGCCGTCTGTACAAGATAAAACAAGCTTCGGGTGTCATGGTCGGCTCGGTGATTCCGGGGATGCCCGCAGCCCAGGCAGGTCTGAAAAGTCAGGATATCATTTTAACCATTGACGGAAAAGCCTTCAGCACCTCTCCAGTGCCGGACTTGATGCTGGCCCAGTTCGAGCGACGCATTCAACGGACCCACCCCGGGGAAAAAATTGCGCTGGGTATTCTCCGCAACGGAACCAAAGCTTTAACACTACACGTAACAATTGGTGTAATGCCGGTATTGGCCGCTCAAAAAAAGCATTATTATAATCGCAAGCTTGGCTTGGTGACCCGAAACCTGGTTTTTGATGACACCTATATACGTAAATTGCCCGCCAAACAAACGGGCGTGATGGTCGCCCTTATTAAAAATGGAGCACCAGCTTCACTCGGCAACACCCCCTTGATGGTGGGTTACATCATCACCAAAATCAACGATCATCCGGTGATCAACGCCGCAAGCTTCCAAAAACAGCTTCACGACGCGGTGCAAAAAGCCACCGGGGGCGATTTAGTCTTCGTTGTGATTAAGCCTGATGGCAATACGGCGGTCTGCCGGATCGGGTTGCAATAACCGTCTGATCTTTCCTCCGGCAGTCTGATGAGATTGGTCAAGTCGATTTGACAGGCCCTGACGGTCGCATTCTATACTTCTTCGGCAAGAATGGACGAAAGCTGTTCGGAGACTTCACCGATCTGCTGCGCGGTCAAGTGCGGATTGGTTACACGCGTGACCTGACCAGAGTTGCGGAGCACCATCCGCCAGATTTCCACGGAATTCCCATCGGTGGTGCCATCGGTCTGTGCGGATGTCTCCGTGCCCTCATATTTGATAAGCCTTTTACGCATGAGCAACAGGGCTAAAACAAATCGGAATTGAATGTCCGCCGCAGCGGTTCGTGATTCCAGACGATTAAATAAGTCCAAAAGAACGCCATCATCAACAAAAAGCTTTTTTTTCTGTTCCGTCTCGGGAATCGTAGTTTTCCAATAGGAAAACATCACCGCCGGTGCTTGGGGACGTCGTCCTGCCTGCCAGCAGGCTTCGCAAAAGTCCCGCCGGGAGAAACGCCCTAGCGGTCCCCTGCTCGTGGACTTTTCAGCAGATGCCGCGTCAATTTCGACCAGCGTAGCCCAGCAAGCTGTCCCGGGGGCGAGCGTTGCCAGACAGCTTCCGCACTGGGCGCTGCTCCGGCCGATTTCCCAAGGCTGATTAATCAAGTTTCCCTGTGTCATGACCTTATTTTAACCGCCCCACCTCCGCGCGTCGACGCACGAACGACGGCGTTTATGACCACGCCGGGCCAAGCATTTTGTCAGAACTGCTTTCTTTGATCGCTGCACCGGATGGCCTTATCGCGCCAACTGCTTGGCGAGTTTCGGCCCGTAAGGGGATTCAGGATAATCATGCTTTAAGCGAGCCATGATACTGCCGGCAGCATCCGTTTTCCCGGCTACTTTAAGTGCTAACGCCGCGCGGTACAAAAGCTCGGCACTGTAGAATGATGTCGGCAGTGCATTGACATACTGCACCCCGATTCTGGCGGCGATGAGCGGACGGCCTTCCGTCACCAGCAGTTTCATACGCAACAATCGCGTGTATCCCTTGATAATAGCACGCGGATAATCGAGTTCCCATTGATTGATCAAGCGGCGGGCGGTATCAAAATGGCCGGTAAGAATATAGCTTTCGATATTGCGGGCGAGGACTCCTTCCTGAATTTCCTGTTGCCGATACGGCTTGTCCACCCCTGGCCCGGCCTCTTTGGCCAGCTTGACCGCCAAAGTGCCATTACCATTGGCCACCGCAGCATAGGCCATTGCGGTTAAGACCACATGCCGAGCGGTTGCGGGGAGATGGACGTTCTGAGTCAAAAAGTTCCTGGCATAGGCATAAGCTCTGGAGGCACGGGTGGTGTAATTGCAGGTTGTTACCACGTAGTTGGCAAGCAGGCGGGCCTTAGCGTCCGGGTTAAGGGGCTTTTGGCTGGCCAGCAGGTAAACCAGGGCCGCCCAAGTATACTGCCTCTTGGCCAATGCCGCCTTGGCCAAAATTCCAGCAATCCGCAAGGCGGGTGTAGCGTTCTCCGGCTGGCGATTTTTTGCCCAGGCCCGCCCCCAACGCGCCAGTCCTGGAAAGGTGTTGTACCGCCGATAAAATCGCACCCCGCGGGCGAGTTGACGGGCGTCAAGGTTAGTTAGGTTATAGCTCTTGAGAATTCTGGCCACGACCACCAGTGGATCGGCGGGAGGAAATGGATACATCTGATAGAGAACACTGCTGATCCGAATGCGTCGGGTGGCGGTAAACTCGCGGCTACCCTGTTGCACGGTCATCTGAATCTTATAAATTCCGGGAGCTAGAAACTCATGTTCCACCCTCAGGCCGGTGGCGGTTTGCCCATCGGAGAATTTCCATGCCACCTGAGGTGAAAATGAGGCGGGTATCAGGGCCTGAAAAGCAAACCGCTGAAAGTAGTAGGAAGGTGGTACAAACACTTGGGCCTCGGGATGAATTGCAAAATCAGCCGCATAGGTTTGTCCGATCTTCTGCAGCCGCCCTACGCTGGCCCGGGCGATCGGAGCGTAAAGATTTTTCGGCACCGGACTGTACGCTCTGGTGCCGGGTGGCATCCAATCCAAGGCCATGCCGATCTGTCCCCAGTAATTGATCGCGCCCATGACGACGCGGTGCCATCCTACTTTGAGATTCACCAGGCGCTTAAAGCGGACTCGACCATACATCCCGCTGCGCCGTGATTTGATCAGAATGTCATGTCCATCCAAGGCCAAGTATCCTACGCCATTGACATCAAAGGCAAACCTATAGCTGCCGACCTTAGGTATTTTGAGCCATGACTGGCAAAGGGACATGGCTCGTCCGTTTTGCCCGGCAGGATTAAAGCCGATGAAAATGCGTGGCACAAAGTAAGATGCGTAACATTTGGCCTGGGCGATCCGCGCCGCCATGGCCCGCCAGGAACCGCTTTCGCCCGGCCGAAAATGAAACAGACGCAACCATACCCCACGATCAACTTTAAGAGTTGGCGCGGCTGGCCCCGGATGCGGATTTCCCCACCATACGTAATAGGTACCGCTTGAAGGAGTTGCAAATGCCAGTCGCACGCGGTTGTCATAGCGAGATATACGCAGAATCCGCATGGGTAAAATCAGACGCCCACTCGTGGTCACGCGCAAATCGTTTCCCTGGGGCAGCCGGGCCGAGTTCGTATAAAATTGAGCCCAGGCGATATTTTTTCCTGGTGCCCCGCAGCGCAGCACCTGGACTTTTAGTGGCAGCCGGTAGGGCCAACCCAGGCCCAAAATGGCCGCACCGCTCCAGCCCGGCACAGCCACACTCATCAAAAAGGAAAGCAAGATGGCCAGCGAAAACAAACTGCTTTTGAACATTAAAATCATCCTTGTTGGTCATGGGATTGCCGCGATTACGGATGGCACAGTCTGGTGCCGGACTTCAGATCAGAGTTTTTTTAAGCTGCGTGGTCATGTCACCAATCGCAGCGATAATGTGGTCCTCCGGAGAAACGCCATCGGCGTGTGAACCCTGTGCATCCATCCAAGCCACGGTCTGTCGCACCGCATCGGCGAAGGAAGTGCCGTGGCGATATTCCGGGATATCCCGATCAATTTTGTCGTTGCTATATACACCATGGTAGCGAAATATCTCTGCCAGCCCGCCATAGCGCTGTGGTTGGAGTTCCAAGAGAGTATCGGTGGCAACATGCACCAGGCGCGGGGGTGGAGCGTTCAGTGCCGCGGCGATGCGCTGCGTATACTGGTCCCAGGTGAAGACGTCCCGGCCAACAATGTTGTATACCTCCCCCACCGTTTTAGGTCGTCCGATGGCTTTGGCAAACCCCACTCCCACATCATCACAAAATGCGCTCTGCCAAAGCCCGTGCCCGTCACCGCTGACCAAAATCGGCCGACCCTGGCGCAGCCGGGATATGAACTCATTTTGCCAGCCCAAGTTATTGATGAGGCTGGCTCCCGGGCCAAACGTGTGCGAAGGCCTGAAAATAGTCACCGGCAGTCGCCCGGCGGTGTGGGCCTGCAGAAATATCTTCTCACATTCCAGTTTGTTGCGACCGTAGGTGCTTTCGGGATGAGCTTCGCTTGATTCCACAGTGGGAATTTGAGTTTGAGTGTTGCCGTAGGCACACACGGTGGAACAGAAAATAAAATGGCCGGTTCTGCCCGAAAAAACTTCCACATCTTCCATGGCCTGAGCACCTTGAAAGCAGATCATGTCAATGACCGCGTCAAAGGTTTCCCCGGAATCTTTACCGCACAATCTGGCCAAGGTTCCCGGATCAGCGCGATCCCCGGTGATGCGGCGTACATCTCCGGGCAAACGGCTGTGGGTTTTTCCGCGGTTAAAGACTGTGATTGACGCCGTCCCGGTCAATGCCTTGACGATCCCTGTGGAAATCAATCCAGTTCCGCCGATGATCAGCACTTTCATTTTTGGCAAGCTCCTTTAGTAGGTTTAACGGCCATATCGCCCCTCTATTGTCGGTAAATATCTGAAGGTCACCAACAACGTTTCCAAATTACCCGCCACGATGGGCAAACCGATAGTGCAATCGTTCAACGGTAACGGTGCGTCCCCATCTTCGCATCAACGAAAACGCCATGAGCGCTAATGCGCCCAAGCCCCCGATAACAACCGCCGCGATCCATTGGCCATTGGCGGCCAGCAGGCTGGCGTCTAGAACGAACAACCAAAACAAACCGACGAGCATAATCCTGCCACCTTTGGCTCGTGACGAGATTTTTTTTATGCCCATGGTGGCCAACACATAGATCCAGTAAATAGCAGCGGCCACGAGCGGTCCTATTAGCAGCGAGAGATAACAAGACAAAAGGGCATTCTGCCAAAAAGCGAGATCAGCCAGCAGAGCGTCTACGCCCAGAACGCCAAAAGCAACGAGCAGAAAATCAGGGACTTTCAGGCGCGGTCGCTTATGTTCCAAATAATACGCCACGGTGCTAATAAGCGTGACATGGGTAAAAAGTATCAACGGCAACAACAGGCCATGACTGCGGGGAAATCCGATCATAGAGTTCAATCCGCGAACGGCACCAAGGCATAAAAGTCCGACAGCTCCGAGATACTTGCCGGTGGCGTTGTAAAAGACGATCAACATGGCGGTGGTCAGGCATAAGAGAAGGGACCAAGGCACATCGGCTTCGCCTCTCACCACCCCCACCATGGCCCCGAAAAATAAACCGAGCATTAACAGGAGCATCGCAATCACCATGGCACTGCGCTGGGATAAACGTCCGCTCGGCAATGGTCGCCACTGGGCAAAGAGTCGGTCCCGGCGGGTATCGAGAAGATCGTTAAGCGACATACCAAACGCGTACAAGCAAGCCGAAGCCAAGCCCGTCATGGTCAACAGCAGCCACAGATGGTGCGGCGTCTTCTCGCCCGGCATTCGCAACAGGACCAATGTACAGGAATCGGCCACGGCAGTGAAAAGCAGTGCAACTCGGGTTAACTGAAAAATGGCCAGCAATTTGGATACAAGTATTTTAGATTCCATAATGCTAGGAGCCTGTCCAAGTAATCGCTTTTCGCGGAAAATTGTCCCCAAAGCCGGCGCTTTTACGCTGTTACGGCCACTCCTCGTCCGCGTTTTTGCCCAAAAAGGCATTACTCGGACAGCGTCCTAGTGTACCCTCTGCGGCCTTGCCTCCAAAGTACCCTCCTGGCTGAAATCCACGTTTTGGCCGAGGCCCGAACTGTGGTGAAGCGTTTTGAGCCTCTCGGCCGAAGCTTGCGGTCCAGTCGAAGCCGAGAAACTTCGCGGTTAAAAAACCACGGGCCAGCCATTTAACTGGCCGGCCCGCTTTGCCTGTGGTTCCGTGAAGCTCGTCTGATCTCTGGATATTGCCGGATCAGATCGCACATCGAGGGTGACACCGTGTCACCCACATAGAAAAATACTAGGGCGATGGCCATCAGATGAACCCTTGCGGATTTACCTGCGGCCAACTAATTCATTAATATCAGCGACCGCCGGCCTTCTGAGCTTGGAAACAATCCCGGCAATAAACCGGGCGATTTCCAGATGGCTTAAATGGCACTTCCGTCGGTTGACCGCAAGTGGCACAGGTTGCCGGGAACATCTGCCGTGGACCGGCTGAATATCCGCGGGCACCGCCGCCACCGCCGCTGGAACGACCACCGGAACTGGATCCGCGGCCGCCCCGACCACCGCTGTCGCCCTGTTGGGCTTTGCGGGTGTCGCGACAAGTTTTGCAACGTTTTGGTTCATTAGTAAATCCACGTTCAGCGAAACGTTGCTGTTCATCAGCAGTGAACGTGAATTCCGCGCCACAGTCGACGCATACAATGGTTTTGTCCTCGTAAGGCATAAAAATACTCCCTGGGAACACCAGAAAATGAGGAACTCGGCGATGGGCGGTTGCGGGAGTGGCTTCAGCCAAACTCGAACACGGCGCTACAGCCCACAGGCAAGTAATAGTATACAGACCTCTTTGGCAATTGCAAGCAACTAAAAGCCGGCCCGCAACGGAGAGGAATCGTCTCCGACGGCTGATGGTCATTTTCACGCCTTTTGCTACAATCCTAACAGCAGTCGGCAGAAGCCCATCGGAATCAAGGAGTACAGTTTATGGATCAGGCTCGCAGCTACCGGCCCGAAGAAATTCGCAATATCGTCTTGCTAGGTCATACTGGGTCCGGCAAGACTACCTTGGCCGAGGCCATCGCCCATCGTTGCGGCGTCATCACGCGCATGGGAAGTGTGGAACAGGCCAATACCCTCTCAGACTTTGAACCGGAGGCCCGCCTGCACAAACACTCCACCAATTCCGTCCTCATGTTCGCGACGCATCAGGGCCATCAAATTAATTTAATTGATACTCCTGGTTATCCGGATTTTGTCGGTCAGGCGCTGGCGGCCATGCCGGCGGTGGAAACCGCGGTTATCGTCATCAACGCGCAAAGCGGCATTGAATTCAATAGTCGCAGGTTGTATCACGCCGCCGGGGAACTGGGCCTGGCCCGAATGATCGTCATTAACAAAATAGATCAGGCCGTTGATCTACCAGCCCTGGTCGAACAGATCAAGACCAGTTTCGGCCCCGAGGTTCATTGCCTCAATCTCCCATGTAAGAATGCCACCGATGTCATTGACTGCTTTGATCAGGCTGCTGGTCGTGCGGATTTCGGAAATGTGGCCGACATTCATCGGGAAATGGTGGAATCCGCCGTCGAAATCGATGATGCCCAACTGGACCGCTATCTTGCGGGAGACCCTATCAATCTGGCTGAATTGCGCGGCTGCTTTATCAAAGCGATGAATATCGGCCACGTGGTACCGATTGTCTTTACGGCCGCCCGGCAGGAAGTCGGAGTCGATGATCTGTTGCACATTCTCATTGAAGACGTGCCATCACCCGTGACCAGCCGCCCCAAGCGTCTGCGAAAGCTAAAGGCCAACGGATCGACGGAAGAAGAAATTATCGAATGTCCTGCGGATCCGGCTGCTCCGCTGCTGGCCCATGTATTTAAAGTAACCACGGATCCGTATGTCGGAAAACTGGCCATGCTGCGCGTGCTTAGTGGTAAGCTTGAATCGAATACGGCTTTTGTATGTGGGACGCAAAAAAAAATTCACAAGGCCGGCCACGTGCTCAAGGTGGAAGGTCGCGATCATCCGGAATCCGGCGTAGCCTACGCCGGAGATCTGGTGGCCGTTTCAAAAATCGAAGACTTGCAGGTGGATCAGATTATTCATGCCACAACGCTCCATGATGAACTCAAGCCCCTGCCGCCGAAATATCCCACGCCCATGTTTTCTATGGCCATTGTGCCCAAATCACGCGGCGATGAGGCCAAGCTCTCTGTCGCCCTATCTAAACTGGTGGAAGAGGATCCAACGTTTCGAGTTTCGCACGATCCGCAGACTCATGAGATCATTGTCCACGGGCTGGGAGATATGCATGTGCGTGTGATGCTGGAAAAAATGAAAAATCGCTTCGGCATTGACGTAGCCACGCAACCTCCGCGCATCGCCTACCGGGAAACCATCAGCCTCAAAGCCGAGGGCCATTATCGCCACAAAAAGCAAAGTGGCGGGGCCGGCCAGTTCGGCGAAGTCTACTTGCGGGTGGAACCGCTCGACCGCGGCAGCGGCTTGGAATTCGTGAACGAAGTTTTCGGCGGAGTCATTCCCGCGCAGTACATCGCGTCGGTAGAGAAGGGCGTATACGACGCGATTGAGCACGGTCCGCTGGCGGGGTATCCGGTACAGGACTTGCGCGTCATTGTGCATGACGGTAAAAGCCATCCCGTGGATTCCAAAGACATTGCTTTTCGTATCGCCGGAAAATTTGCCCTGCGTGACGCCATCCTGAAGGCCAGGCCGGCTTTAATCGAGCCTGTTGTGGCCCTGGAAATCACCAGTCCGGAGTGTTTTCTTGGAGTGATCACCAGCGATCTCAATACCCGCCGCGGCCGTATTACGCAGACGGATTTACCCGTGCCTTCTGTAGCGATTGTTCGGGCCACAGCGCCCCTGGCGGAGGTAACACAGTATGACAGCCAACTGCGCAGCCTAACCGCGGGCCAGGGCAGTTTTGTAATGGAATTTTCCCACTATGATACCGTACCACCCCAGCTTCAGGCTAAGCTGGCCGCCCAATACAAACCGGCTCCGGAGGCCGAATAAGTGGGGGCTAACGACCCGAAACCCGGTATTTTTCGGGATCAAGTACCTGGTCCAGCCCCTTGATATCGGCTGCCAGCGCCTCTGGCCCGGAACTCCTTGGGCGACTCGGAAAAGTTTTCCCTTGACCCGGCGGGCAAAGCAGGCGATATTCTATAGCTGTAGAGGTTCACAGGCGGACCGCTGCACTCGTGGGTGTGGACCCCGGCGGCGACGCTTGAAACCTTCTTGACGGAGGCATAATGCCATGGCAGTTGTTCGCACCGCACGGTCCACCCCCCCTTGGGCACTGATTATCTTTGTCGTTCTTTGGGTATTATCAACCACGGTTGCAGTCCTTTTGTATCTGCATGTGGGAAAGACTCAACGCACGGTCATCACGGAGTCCCGCAAACTACATGAGATTATTTTGCCTTCAGAAATGCAAAGTCCCATGATTCAAACCATGCTGGCCAATGCCAATGACCGCCATTCCGTTGTTGGCATGTTGCTTTCCGGAATTGACGCGCTGGAAAGCCAGATGATCGGCCACGTTTCCAAACAGCCGATCCCAGAGCTTACTTCGATTTCGGGTCCGGCGGCCCAAGCATTGCACCAGGCCCATCTTTCGGATAAATCGCTGGTGGCGGCGGTAACGGAACTCACCGCCACTGTGCAAAGCCAGCAGGCCCGCATGAAACATCTGGAAAGCCGCCTGAAGGGACAACGCGCCTCCTTTGCAACAGCGCAAACCACGTTCAACGATAACATTGTGACGATCTCCCAAAAGCTCAAGTCCGCGCACCAGGAAATTGCCAAGTTAAGAAGGAATTTAACAGCCGCCAACGGGAATCTGGCCTCGCAGGCGAAGGTTTTTCAACAGCAGATTTCTGCTGGCCAGCAAAAATCAGTCCAGGATCTGGAAACGCAGGTGGTGAAAAATCAGCAATTGAAGCAGAATCTCGCCTCACTTAAACTGACCGCCGCCGATCTGCGCAAGCAATTGGCGGGGTTCAAGGCCCCATCCGAAGGAGCAGGGGCCATACTTTCTCAAGCCGAGGGGAAAATTATCGCCGTTGGTCCGGGCGAAAATCAAGTCTTTATCAACCTGGGTCGAGCTCAGAAAGTACCTATTGGCCTTACCTTTGCCGTCTATAATCCCCAGTTAGGAGTTGGTTCCGGTATTTCAGGTGGTGGAAAAGGCTCAATAGTGGTCACGCATGTGGGACGATTTGCGTCGGTTTGCCGTATCAACCACGTCCATGCCGGGCAGTCCATCTTTACCGGCGATTTAATAAGTAATCCGGTTTTCCAGAAAAAGGGCCGGCAATTTCACTTTTATGTCTACGGTGATTTTGCGGTCAACGGTAATAATGTGGCCACCGCCCAAGGCCGTCTGGAGATTGTTCGATTGATAAAAAAATGGGGCGGAATCCTTGACCATCGCCTCACCAGCCAAACCGATTTCCTTGTGCTTGGAGCTGAGCCGGCCTCCCCAACCCTAACTGGGGCCGCAGCCGCACTCCCGCAAAATCAGGCCCTGATTGCCGCTCGGGAGGCGGAGCAAAGCAAGTATAATCAACTGGAGACCGAGGCCCAACGATTGTCGGTGCCGATCCTTAACGCCAATCGGTTTCTGGCCATGATCGGCTATTACAATCCACCGTTATTGCACAGGTAATCTGGCTCATCTGAAATTCTGCAAGGGGCGGCAGGCCATCGGCCTGCCGCCCCGCTTTTTCTATCGAGCTGATTTCACTGGCCGCCCAACCTTACACCGGATTCCACTCGCTCATAGTCCAGGTTGTCCGCCGTCGAGTTTACGGAAAGCGTAAATACCCCACGCCAAATCTTCTTTGACGCACCACCACAATACGAACCACTTTGGCCTTGGGAATATAAGGCAGCAAAGCTGCCAAGTCGTCGAGAGTTCGCACGCGATACGGACCGATCTGCACAACCACATCGCCCGGCTTTATACCCGCTTTTGCGGCCACCGACCCCGGATTGATCTGTGTAACCAGCAAACCGCTTTGCACTCCCAAATGGTATCGTTTGGCCAGAACTGGTGTAACCTGATCCAACCCCATGCCCAAGATTTTTTCGGAGGCAAGGACCACCGCCGGCGGTGGTGCGGTTTTGACTCGATACTCGCGCACGAGACCGTTGTTAAATTTCACTCTCACGTCCTTTCGCGCCAGCGTCACTTGGAGCAGGGCCGCATAAGCATCTGCCAACGTGGATGTGCGGCAGCCGTCAATGCTTTCCACCGCCGGGCCTTGCGTACCCATCACCACCACCCTTTGATGAACATGATCCGGACCGGTCATGGTCCGAATGGCCACCAGATGCAGGGGAATTTCAACTTTGTTTACGGTAGCCGGATTCATCAAACGCGGAATCAGCGACGAAAGACGATCCACACCTATGGCAAAGCCGATATTCTGGGCCTTTCCGCGGATAGCGGTATTGATTCCGATCACCTGACCGTAGATGTTCAGTAAAGGACCGCCGGAATTGCCCGGATTAATCGCCGCATCGGTCTGAATGAGATTGGTGAGCGGCTTGGGATTATTGGGTTCAATGATTTGCCGATGAATAGCCGAGACAATGCCGGAACTCACACTTTGCGAGTAGCCAAACGGATTACCGATGGCGATCGTGGGTTCGCCGATCATTAAATCATCCGAGAGTCCCAGGGGGATGGTTGGAAATGGACCCGGGCCATGGATTTTCAAAATGGCAAGGTCCGCTCGAGGATCACTGCCGACCACATGGGCGGAAAGCCTCTTTCCGTCAGCCAGGGTGACATGAATTTCCTGGGCCTGATCCACCACATGGTTGTTGGTAATTACATAACCATCGCGCTGGATGATAAATCCGCTGCCGAGAAAATCAGCGGGCACCTGTACCACCGGCCCCACGTTGAACTCTCGCCAGAAAAAATTGTTTGGAAACGGATTTACCCGTTGCCGAACCAGACGTTTAGCCGTAATGCTCACGACCGCCGGACCGCGGCGTTTGACCACTTGCACAATCAGTGTGTCCCGCAGGTTCACCGTGTTGGGTCTTGGATACCAGCTCTGACGCGCCGCCGCCCAGGAAAACATTGCCGTCAGCAGCAAGATAATTGACAGAATCAGGATTTTTTTCACATCTATTCTCCAAATAACAGATCGTCGCAGCAGACAATAAATACTCCACGGCCTCAATAAAGACCAGTGGCGAGGCGCAAAATGCGGCTTTGGTCCAGCTCGCAATGATTTATTCGCGTACCGCCGTGGGCTCAATAAGTAGTTCCAGCCTCTCATAACGGCGCAAAATCACCATTCCCGTGGGCCGAGAGATGAGTTCCTCCGTGAGTACACGATGAAGATCATCGAGGGCGGTGATGGTTTTTCCGGCCACGGCGATGATGACGTCCGCTGGCGCTAAGCCGGCCCGATGAGCTGGACTTGCTTCTTCCACAGTAGCCACCAGAACGCCGGTTTCCACCGGCAGCTTGTAAAAGCGTACCAACTGCCGCGAAATGGGAACATTCCGCCCGATGACACCAATATAGCTTCGGGCCACTCTCCCGTCGCGGATCAGGTGCGAGGCCACGTATCGCGCGGTGTTTGAGGAAATGGCAAAGCATAGTCCCTGGCCCGGCAAGATAACCGCGGTATTGATTCCGATCACCTCACCGGTACCGGATACCAGCGGGCCGCCAGAATTGCCGGGGTTCAGCGCGGCATCAGTTTGAATCACATTCTCAATGAGACGGCCGGAGACCGATCTAAAAGATCGCCCCAACGCACTGACCACGCCGACGGTGACCGTGGCTCCAAAACCCAACGGGCTGCCGATGGCAATGGCCAGTTGGCCCACTTTCAGCCGCGAAGAGTCACCCAGTTCAGCGGCGGATAGATCTCCCCCTTCCATACGGATTACCGCCAAGTCGGTATGCGGATCATCACCAATCAATCGAGCGGAGACATTACGGCCATCGGCAGTCAACACCTGCAGCGAGTCGGCCCCATGAACCACATGGCTGTTGGTCACAATAAAACCATCCGGCGTCAGGGCAAATCCTGAACCGCTGCCGCGGCCTTCGGAGGAAGTGCCATCAGCCCGCTTACGGTATGCAACGTCAATTTTGACCACACTTGGCGCAACTTTCTCTACCGCACGCGTGATCGCCCGAGAATAGGCGTCTAACGGTTCCTCTTCGGCGGTGAGTTTTCGGGCAGCCAAACCCTTGGGGCTACTGCCGTCCGCAATCCCATGGTCACTGCTGTGACCTTCTGTTCTTATCACAAAACCTCTTTTCCAAATCGGCAATCACAGCACAGACCGGCACTCACGCCCAATGTCGGCACCAGCCGATTTCTCGCCTAAAGTATAGGCTGCGGCAGGCCGGGGAAGTCAAATCGATACCCGGCAGGTGTGGCCGGCAATCGGCGGTCATTGATCGCCATGCGGCCGCGCCGACAGCGTTCAACACGCCGCGAAGTGTTCACTGACCGCTGGATACGCAAACTGGCAGACGCTGAAGCTGTGGAACGGAGGAACTTGTTATGTGCGGTGACACGCGTCTGTGGTCCCATACCTTTGGAACCCACAAACCAGTTTGGTCCGGGTGCAAAACGCTTCGTTAACTGGAGTATCACGGCAACCTCGGATTAGCCCAACTGGCATCAATAACTATGCTCATCCATACGCACTTTTCCACGGAAGATCCAATAAATGTACGTGGTGTAAGCCAGCACGATCGGCATGCCGATGATCGCTATAATCAACATGATTTTCAATGTCAGAGCCGAGGAGGACGCATTGTAAATCGTCAGGCTGTGGGTGGGATTATTGCGCGCGTAGACGATGTTCGGAAACAATCCGATGGCCAAAAGTGACAAAAGAGCCGCAATGGAAAAGCAACTGGATAAAAACGCGCGAAAGTCCCGCTTGTGAAATATTTCCCGGGGAATATTGGCAATCGCCAGCATATTCAGAATCGCCACCACAAAAAACACCGGATGCTTGCGTATTTCACTGGTTAAGTGCCGGTCATAAAGCAGTGTGGCCATCGTAGTGGTGGCGTAACAGATAATGAAAAAGATGATCGAGTTATTGACCCAGCCGCGAAGACGCTCATGGAGATTCCCTTGAGTTTTCATGACCAGATAAATCGAACCATGCATCATAAACAGGGCCACCGTGGTAACGCCCACCAGCAGCGCATACGGGTTGAGCAGCGCCCAGAACCCGCCGGTGTAGGTTCCATGCCGGTTTAGTGCCACACCGTAGGCTATGTTGCCGACAAACGCCCCCAGCAATAGCGCCGCCAGAACGCTGCCGATGAAAAAATTAGTATCCCACAAATTACGCCACCAGCGCATTGGTTCCTTGGATCGAAATTCAATCGATACTCCGCGAAAAATCAGGGCCACCAACAGCAATATAAATACCGGATAAAAGCCTGAAAACACAGTCGCATAAACATTCGGAAACGCCGCAAACATCGCCCCCCCACCCGTCACCAGCCACACTTCATTGCCATCCCACACCGGCCCAATGGAATTGAGCAGCAACCGGCGCTCCGCATCATCTTTGACCAACAGATACAACATTCCAACCCCAAAATCGAAACCATCGAGGATGGCATAACCGGCGAATAAAACACCCAAAAGAACAAACCAGATCACATTCAACACATGCGGCATGACGACAACACCTTTTCTTAAAGTCCAGCTCCACGGCCCCTTAAGCATCCAGTCGCGCGTGGCCAGGCACGGGGGCTGTGGGAATGGGTAATTCCACGACGGCCTCGCCGGGCCCCTGCTGAATCTTCCGATTCATCAAGAATATAAACAATAGTCCTAACAAGACGTACATAATTCCGAACATAATGATCGACGCCAGTACTTCGCCGGCGGCCAGATGGGGTGACACCCCATGCGAGGTTTTCATAATACCATAGACAATCCATGGTTGCCGGCCCACCTCCGCGGAAAACCAACCCAATTCGTTGGCCAGTTCCGGCCCGACAACCGAAATTACAAATACCCACAGCAGCCAGCGTTTTTGAAACAGCGTTCCCCGCCACAAATAAAAAACGCCCATCAGGGTGATGAAAATGAGAGCCATCCCAATAGCCACCATCGCATGGTAGGACTGAAATACTGGATTCACCGGCGGCCGCAGCGCCGGAGGAAAATGATCCAAGCCAATGACCGGTGCCTTGGTATTGTAGTACATCAGCCAGCTTAACATGCCTGGTATACGCAGCCCATATACCGTTTGCGTGTTGCTGTCCACCCAGCCGAAAAGGCTCATGCCGGAAGGGGCGTCTGCCGGGAAGTGTCCTTCAAGGGCGGCCAGTTTGGCGGGTTGATATTTGCCGATCATCTTGGCGTTAAAATCACCCGATATCAACTGCGCTAGCGATCCAAGAACTGCTACGATCAGAGCAATTCTCACGCAGCGCCGCCCCAAATCTTCGTGGCGACGGTTGAGTACATAATATGCTCCCACACTTAGAACCAGAAATGCTCCGGACAATAACGCCCCTAACAAAACATGCACCAGTCGATCCACCGTGTATGGATTAAGCACCACCTGCCAGAAGTTGGTGATTTGCGCGCGTGGCACACCATTGTGCAGCACAATATGAAATCCGGCGGGTGTTTGCATCCAGGAAT
>JABEVA010000158.1 GCA_013044065.1 Phycisphaerae bacterium | reverse complement strand
TCGTGGCAGGCCATTGCGGATTGGAGGCAACGTGAACACCGTCAACGGCGTGTTTTGGCTAAAATTCGTTATGGATCCATGGCAGCGGCAGCATTGCTGGTGGCCAGCGCCATAAGTTTTAGAATCGTTTGGCCGGCGTCCAAGAGTGTCACTACCAGGCACCTCATATTCGCCAGGTCTTCCGGCAAGACCGACGCCTTGCGATTGCCGCCTCCAAATTTTGCATCGGCAGCCACCTTTAAGCAAGCCAAGGTGATAAAGGTTTCAAAAGGTGCCATCATCGAGTCGTCTGCCGGTAACGCCCCACCGAGAACTGGACCGTTGGTACAACGGCCCATGGCTGGTGCGCCCGCACCTTGGACGCTGGTCATTGCCGTAAAAAATTCCACCCAAAACCGACAACTCCATGCCCTGCTGGAGAAGTTTGCCCGGCAAAACCTGTCACTTGCAGCCGCGCACCGACAGCAAAGAGTCCATCGCTTGGCAATGCAAGCCGCGCCCCAATCATTACCACCGACGCTGCGCCGCGCTTTGCCCACCAGCAAACCGATTCAGGCACCACAACGATTTTCCGCCACCAAACAAGGCGCAATTCACGCGGTGCCCGCCGGTGATTTGCTATTGCTGCTTAAACCAGCCCAGATTCAGTTGCTTCGCGCACAATTTACCGTGGTGGAGTTGATTGTTCCGTCACAAGGCCAGAGCAAGCCAACGGCAGCTTTTGGAAGCCGCTTCGAGCGCTTAAGAGCGGCAAAGGCGGCGGTCCCGCCAACCACCAATCCGGCGTTGCCCAAGCAGACCCTCAACCAAGCCGCGCTGCAGCGACGAGTTATGACGCAAAGTGTTCAAATACCGGCTCGAGCCGAACCGTTTATCATTGAAATTTTGCCGCCGCGCCAACGCTAAAACAAGCATCCACATGGAGCAGCAATCCATAATATATTGGCGGATGACCACGGTTGATTCAGGCTCTACCGCAAATCGGTTTCATCCAGCAGCACAAAGTGCTTTTCCTCAAGAACCCGGCTGGCGGATTCCGGATTATCCACATGAATAACCACAGCCGCCCGCCGATGTGGGGTGGAAATCAGTCCGTAAACATAATGAATATCAATTTCCGCACTGAGCAGCGCCTTGCCGATGCCACCAAGCCCGTCACCAGAATGCGTGGCCGGCATTTCTACCGCCACCAGTTCGCAAACAGAATAGTGGTAGTTGGATTCTCGTAAAATGCGGGCGGCGGTATCGGTGTCGTTAAAGACAAACCTGACAATAGCGCAATCAAAGCCTTGCAGGACGGTCAGAGCATGCACCCGGATGTCGGTACCTTCAAAAATGCCTACCAGCGTGGCCAACATTCCTACACGATTTTCGACAAACACCGAAACCTGTCGCACACAAGGAGTATCACGTCCACGTTCTGTAACAGGTTTTTCCCGTAGTGTAGCCATACAAAAATGGTACCATGAGATGAAAAAATATTAAAGAGTCTGTCGGTGCCCCCCTGGCAACTGGCAACCTTCATCTTTTATGCCGCCCTTGACTTGCCCCCACCGCCGCGGCTAAAATAACTTGCTGACAAGTGAATACGGCTCTTATCAAGAGTGCCTGAGGGACGGGCCCGTCGAAGGCACAGCAACCCATCCGGGCGGCCGTTTTGCAGACCGCCGGAAGCGGGTGCTAATTCCCTCCCGCTCGCCATCGGCAAAAACCGAGGCGAATCTGGGGATAGATAAGTGAAGCAGCTTTATACCGGATTAAAGACCAGTACAAATATCCGCAGTAAGTTGAAAGCGGCCTCTTATCGGGAATCGGCATCTAAACAAACGTGGTGGCCATTCCCGACAAGAGGCCGTATTCGTTTTTGCACCGGAGAAGAGGCCGCCGGGTGTTTGGGCCGATGGATGCCGGGAGTACCGCTTGCTTCTGGTGTTGGTTTGGAGTTTTTTCATGGCTTATGTCGTTGGTCTGCGGTGCCGCGAATGCGGCAAAGAATATCCGCAAAAAGGCGTGCATGTGTGCGAGGTGTGCTTTGGGCCGCTGGAAGTGCAGTACGATTACGCGCGGATGAAGGGCAAAGTCACAAGGGAATCCATTGAACACGGACCGCGCAGTTTGTGGCGCTATCGCGATCTCCTGCCGATTAACGCCGAGCCGCGGGCCGGACTTTATTCCGGCTATACGCCCTTGCGGCGGGCGCATCATCTGGAAAAAATTCTCAACGTCCGCGAGCTTTATATCAAGGATGATTCGGCCAACTACCCCACGTGGAGCTACAAGGAGCGCGTGGTATCTGTGGCGATCACTAAGGCTCTTGAACTGGGCTACCACACCGTGGGTTGTGCCAGCACCGGCAATCTGGCCAACAGCGTGGCGGCCCATGCCGCGGTGGCGGGAATGAAAGCTTTTGTCATGATTCCCCATGATCTGGAACAGGGTAAAGTCCTAGGCTCGCTGATTTTTGGACCGACCATGGTGCGTATTCAGGGCAACTATGATGATGTCAACCGTTTGTGCTCGGAAATTGCTGATAAATACAAATGGGCCATCGTGAATGTGAACCTGCGCCCATTTTATACGGAAGGAGCCAAAACCTTCGGCTACGAGATTGCCGAACAACTTGGTTGGAAATTTCCCCAACATACCGTATGTCCCACGGCCGGCGGAACAATTTTACCCAAGATTCACAAAGCTTATCAAGAATTGATCGACTTGGGTTTGGTGGAGGATAACGCCCCTAAAATTTATTCCGCCCAGGCCGCGGGCTGTAATCCGGTGGTTGAGGCCATTCGCGCCGGCCGGGATTTAATCAAGCCGCAGAAACCCAAGACCATCGCCAAGAGTATTGCTATCGGCAATCCCGCGGATGGATTTTACGTGGTACAGGCGGTGCGACAAAGTGGCGGCTGGGCCATGGATGCTACCGATCCGGAAATCATTGACGCCATCAAGCTGCTGGCCAGGGCGGAAGGAATATGGACTGAACCTGCCGGCGGGACCACGCTGGCGGCGACGATAAAGCTCGTAGAAAGCGGGCGCATTCCGCGGGATGCAAGTACTTGCGTGTGCATTACAGGCAATGGGCTTAAGACCACAGAAGTCGTGGCGGATCAATTG
>JABEVA010000157.1 GCA_013044065.1 Phycisphaerae bacterium | reverse complement strand
GGCGCGCCCTGCTTCCGCTGATCGGACTCATTGCAGTGGTGCTGGTGGCCACCGCCAGTTGGACCACTGCGGCGGGCTGGAATTTGCCATTCGGACGCGGTATTGCCTTTTTAATGGGATCGCTTTTTTCCATGGCGGTGGGAACCATCGGTATGTTGATGGCAACGGAAGGCAACCTGGCGGTCGCGGCAGCGGCTCCGCAAGGGTTTGGCAAAGCCTTGCAACTCGGCTATCGGACCGGCACGGTAACGGGCATGCTTAATGATGGCTTGGGGTTGATCGGAGCGACCACCATATTCATGTATTTTGGCAATCGCGCCCCCGAGGCGTTGCTCGGTTTTGGTTTCGGCGGCACTCTGCTGGCTTTGTTCATGCGTGTGGGGGGGGGAATTTATACCAAGGCGGCGGATGTCGGGGCGGATCTGGTGGGCAAGGTGGAAAAGGATATTCCGGAAGATGATCCACGAAATGCTGCCACCATCGCTGACAATGTCGGTGACAATGTCGGCGACTGCGCGGGCATGGCCGCGGATATTTTTGAAAGCTATGAAGTAACCATGGTCGCAGCCATGATTCTGGGCTGGGCCAGCTTCGGCCATATCGGCATGATTTTTCCGCTGTTGGTCCGCGGCGTGGGTGTGTGTTCGGATATGATTGCCACATTCAGTGTTCGCGCCTCCAGTACCGGCAACGATGCGGCAGCCATGGGAGCCATTAACCGCGGTTATCGACTCGGGGCTGTGCTTAGCACCGTGGGTTTTCTGGCGGTCGGGTTTTGGTATTTGCGGTTTAATGCCGCAGCCCTCGCGCACGTAGCGGGCTTGAGTGCGCTTGTTAACGGTTCTCCGTGGTGGGCCAACTTTGGCATTCATGGCCTGGATATGCGTCCGGCCGAGGCCACGTTGGTGGGTATTATCCTGGCCCTCACCTTAAACTTATCCACAGAATACTTCACCGGTACCCACGAGCCTCCAGTGGATTCAATGGTTAAATCCTGCGCCACCGGCTCGGCTACCAACATCATCACCGGATTGTCGGTGGGGATGGAAAGCTCTGTGAGTGCTATTGTCATCATCGCGTGCTGCGTCACCGCCAGCAGCCTGATCTTCATGGGGACCAATCCGATTTTTGTGGCTTATGGAATCTCCATGACGGGCATTGGTATGCTCACCCTGGCCGGCAACACGTTAAGTATGGATGTATTTGGTCCGGTGGCGGACAATGCCAACGGTATCGGCGAAATGGGTTATGATCGCGCAGAGATGGGTGAAGCCAACTACACTCGGGCCCGCCAGGTGCTGGCCGATCTTGATGCCACTGGCAATACCACCAAAGCGCTTACCAAAGGCATCGCCATCGGTTCGGCCGTGATTGCAGCCATCAGTTTGTTTGCGGCGTTTATCACGCTGGTGGCCACCGGGGGCAAGTCCGATCACGCCCGTGTCGCGGACGCGGCATATAGAGCGGTGTCCGGCATTATGACCGTGGCGAGTCCCAAACTTCTGGTGGGGTTGCTGCTGGGTGGGGCGGTTCCATTTCTATTTAGCTCCATGACCATACGGGCGGTGGGGCGGGCCGCATTTTTAATCGTCAAGGAATGTCGTTTGCAGTTCCGTGATTCAAAAATATGGAGCGGCGAAAAGAAACCCGACTACGGTCGCGTGGTGCATATCTGCACGTCCACGGCCCAACGCGAATTGATTGGCCCGGGATTTCTGGCAATTCTTTCGCCTTTGCTGGTCGGGTTTTTACTGGGGGTGGTGGCTTTAGCCGGATTTTTAGCGGGAGCTATTTTATCTGGCCAATTGATGGCGGTATTCATGGCCAATGCCGGTGGGGCGTGGGATAACGCCAAAAAAACTATCGAAGATGAACCGCGCAACGCCTTTGAAAACAAAGGCAAAGGCTCCGAGCGGCACAAAGCCGCAGTTACCGGCGATACGGTTGGCGATCCGCTCAAGGATACCGCTGGCCCCGCCATTAACCCTCTGCTCAAGGTGATGAACATGGTGGCGCTGCTGGCAGTGCCTTTGATTCTGCCATTTGATGCATCGTTGTGGAAAACCGAGGCGACGGATCTGCCGTCCGGTGCCATCAACCACCTAAGCACCCATCCTTGGATTGCGCCAACCATTGGCATTATTTCCATTATCATTATCGCTTGGGCAGTATATCGGTCCAAACACGAAACTCGTGAAATGGTGGAAATAGAAAAGCACTTGGAAGGTCAGTGACCGGCCGGTGGCAGCCCGTGGGTTGCCCCGGCTTTCGGGTTTACGGCCATACGCGGTTGGGTCAGGCCAAAGGCCGAAGCGTATTTTCCGGGCAATCAGGAGAAGCGTCATGCGTGTGATCCAGCAGAAACTCGGGGTGGGGGTGGCGGGCTTATGGCTGTTGGCCATGCTGTTACTTTTAAGCTTGGGCCTTTGGGTGGTTGTGGTTTTGGTTTTTCATAACCGCCCGGCACTGCTGGCACTGGCTGCAACGGCCTATGTTTTTGGACTTCGCCATGCGTTGGATGCCGATCATATTGCGGCCATTGACGGCGTGACCCGTCGGTTGCTGGCTGCGGAAAAAAAAAGAGTTTCCGTCGGATTGATCTTTTCCCTGGGCCATTCGACAGTGGTGGTGGGGCTGTCTTTGCTGTTGATTGTCAGCGTCAATCGCGTAAGTCACTCGCTTTCCGGCCTGTTGCAATTTGGAACGGTCTTTGGCGGTGTGGTTTCCGCGTCGCTGTTGTTGGCGCTGGGTGGGGCGAATTTCTGGGGATTGTATCATTCCCGGAGACAGCGCAAAGAACGCCGCGACTGGGAAAATTCCAAAGCCAGCCACGATGCCCAGACGGGCGTTTCCGGCGGGTTATTGACTCCCCTGTTGGGGCCAGTGTTGAAGTTGGTGGACACCAACTGGAAGATGTTTGTGGTGGGATTTCTATTTGGCCTGGGTTTTGATACCGCCAGCGAAGTGGTTATTTTGGTTATTTCCGCGGGCACGGCATCACAGGGTATGCCCTTCTGGTATTGTCTTTTATTCCCGCTTTTGTTTGCCGCGGGCATGACCCTGGTGGATTTCCTGGATAATATCCTCATTCTTTCGGCGTGTAACTGGGCGCTTACCACGCCACGTGGAGCCAGATACTACAACGCCGCCATGACCCTTACCACCATTGTGATGGCGATTGGCATCGGCATCGTCGAAATCTGGGGAATTCTATCGCCCCAGATTGGATCGTGGGTGGCTATTATCAACAGCCACTTTGTGTTTGTTGGAGCCGGCTTTGTGGTGATAACGGCCACAGTATGGCTGGGTTCGTGGCTGGTTTACCGCCTGCGGGCCAAGGCGATACCCGCCTCATAAGGGTAGAACCGCCTCCGGTTTCATTGTGCGCCGTTACATCACTCGGTTCGACTGAGCCGCGCCCGGCTCCGGCAGGGCCAGTTGGTCGATGTACGTGGTCTCAAATTCAGGATCAAGATTCAGTTCAATGGTTTGTACGCATCGGGCGATGCGGCGGATTTCATCCATGGCGGAGGCATCCACCAGCGCAAGGTACGCTCCGGCCAGCGACGTATTGCCCACGGGAATAATCTGCTCCGGCGTAAAGCCCGGCAAGAGGCCGCAGGCGATGGCATTGGCGGCGATCATGTAAGTTCCAAAACCACCGGCCAGGTAAACGCGCTTAATCTGGGCCGCCGTCACTTCAGCCCGCTTCATCAAAATCATGATTCCCGCGGCAATTGCGGCTTTCGATGACAACAGTCCGGCAATGTCCGCTTCCGCTACCACAATGGGGCGTTTGGCCTGGCCATAAGCGAGCACCATGGCCCGGTCCTCCGCGGAACCGTGCCGGGATCGCCAGGCGATGATGTGGGAATGAGCGGCCGGGACGGCTTGCAGATCAAAGCGGCCCATTGTATCGATCAGGCCGATGCGGCGGGCTTCCGCCAGAAAATCCACATAAGCCGAGCCGCACAACCCGGCGACATGGCCGTTGTCGCCGATGCGCCGGGTTTCAATTTGCAGGGGATCTGCGTTGAGATGGACGTAAGCTATGGCACCATCGCCGGCCCGCATGCCGCAGGCCAGCCCGGCACCTTCGAAGGCGGGCCCGGCGGCGGTGGCGCAGCCCAAAAGCAAATCCTGCTTTTTGAAAATGATTTCTCCATTCGTACCGATGTCAATGAGCAATGATGGCCCATCATCGTAGATCAGTCCCGAGGCCAGAATGCCCGCGGCCAAATCGGCTCCTACATAAGCCGCTGGTGACGGCAGAAGATGAACGATATTGGCCGGTGCGTTTTTGGTCTTGGTGGCGGTAAATACCGTAGCGCCGCTTAAATGCAGATACTCCAGAAATTTAGGTTTAAACGGCACGGTGCCCAGTCCCGAAGGATCCGCACCGGCAAACAAATGCTGCATGGTGGTATTGCCCGCCACCGCCAGAGCCTGCAGCGGAGTCTCTGATGGCACTTGGGCTATTTGCAATGTTTCCCGCAGCAGCGGAGCAATGGTGTTCTCACAGATAGCCTCGTGCATACGTGCGATCATGGTGGGATCCCGCCCACATAAAGATATTCGTGTGACCACATCATCACCGAGGTTAATCTGGCCGTTAAAATCTGCCGCTTGGGCCAGCACTTGCCCCGTGTTCAAATCCACCAGCAGTGCTACCACGGTGGTGGTTCCGATGTCGATGGCTGCTCCCAAGGGTTGCTGGACAGGCTCGCGTTCAAAGGCGGTAATAGACCAGCCGTCGGGTTGATACTGCAACACGGCCCAAACCTTAAAGACACTTCGGCTCTGGTCCCACTGTTGCAGGGCTGCCGGAGTAACGCTGGGCGTGGAGCGTAAACCCAGGGATTGTTTCAGCTGGTGGGCCGCAGCTTCGGCCGTGACGCTACTCTCATCAGGCTCTTGCCGCTGCACCGGAATCTGCTGCCACAGCGGAAACTTGGAAAACGGCACACCGATGCGGTAATCCTTAAGCACCTGCGGTTCATAAGCCAGCAGGGATCTGGCCGGGACGCAGATTCGCATCTCGTGCCGGGAATTGTGAGTGTCCGCCGGGCGATACTCGCAACCCCGCACGGATAACGGTTCCGAGGCGGCGTTCATGACTTGACCATCCATCAGATGGATCAAGCTTCCCCGCAGCAAATCCACCAGACAGCCGTCACATTTTCCACGCTGACCGCAGCGAGTGTTCAGCGGCAACCCGAAGTGACGCAGTACTTCCGTCAGCGGCAACATCTGCTGGTTCTGATCCAGCAACACCGTTCGCGCTCCGGTGGGGGCGTCAATATGCAATGACATGGGTGCGTGATTCATTGATTCTCGCATGTCGCGGCCCGATAAGGCGGTGCCGCCGCCGGATCACCCCGCCTGTGGATGGGTTTGCGTATTACGCGGCAGGCCCTCTTGGACCAACTCCAGTTGTCCCATTGGCTTGAGGCTGGGATGACTTTTCCCCCAGCATTGACGCGCCTGCTCCAGGTAGTACATATAATTTTCCAGTGGGACATCCGGCGGCACCCGGTGGTCGGCAAAGGGGATAAATCCTCCGTCTTCCACCAAAGGCGTTAACCGATGCACCTCGCGTTGAATATCTTTCTTGCTGCGGGCAAGAATGTGTTTGTCAAATCCGCCCATCATTAAAAGTTTCCGCCCATAATGCTTGCGATACTGCACCGGATCCGCCTGCCACGTGCCTACTTCCATCGGGAACATACAATTAACGCCAGCTTCAAGCCACAGAGGCAGCAAATCATCAATTTTCCCATCGCAATCCACCCATACCACATCCACACCGTGGCTGCGGGACAAATCCGTAATGCGTCGGTACTGCGGTACCAGGTACTTTTTGAACAAATGCGGGCTTAGCAGTGGTCCGGAATTGAAACACATATCCTCCCACATACTAATGGCATCCAAGCAGGCTCCCGCAGCAAACATGCGGCCCAGCATAGCCACGGTAATATCCGCCAGGGTCGTTACCATTTCTTCAAACCATGCCGGGTCGTCATACGGAACCAAGACAATATTTTCCATCCCCATCCAGTCGCGTAAGCAGCCAAACAGGCTGCCTCCCCAGCCTACGCAAGGAGTGGAGCGATGCGGATCGGTCCAGATTGTAACAGCCTTGTCCAAGTCCGAGCCGCTGGGAAACCTGCCGGGTGTGCCGGCATCCAGTCTCGGTTTGTAGTGCGTGTTCCAGCTTTGGCGATCCACCAATAGGTGGCCCAGATGGGATGGAATGGACCCCATGTATTTTTTGCGCAGCACCTGTACCCCGTCGTATTGCTGCACCACCTCATGATCGCCCCGATCTTCCAGCACCTTTTCGGGAAATGCGGGGTAGAGGCCCACGTTCGGCGATGGGCCACCATTGTATAAATCCATACCGAAAAATTTGTCGGTGTGCGTGGTATCGTGTCCGCCGGCAACCCACGCCGGCAAACCCTGCGCGTGCCAGCCGTCAATGGTTTCCGGCCAGAATCCAAAATCGCAGATTGGACTGCGATCCCGTGGTTGATAGTGCATGGTCGCGTTAAAACGTTCCCGGTCATTCATCGGTGGCTACCGCCTTTCCTGTGTCGTTCGCCAACGCACTGGAAGTTGCTTCACCTCACGTTTAGAACCGCCGAAGCAGGGCGCAAAACGCCCCAGCAGTATACTCGGAAATTCCCTCAAAGAAAGTACCTACCGAGTGTTAACCCGGAGGAGTGGCCTCAAGTTCCTGCTGAGTCGGCTGCCGTTTGCCGGACAAAGGCTGGCGAGCCGCCGCTCTGACCGCGGTCGGACGCTGGTCGGTTCGGACTTCCTCGTCGGTTGCGGCGTTGGTCGCGGCTCCCCGCGACATGGCGATTACGCCCGTGCGTGCCAGTTCGCGGATTCCGTAGGGACGCACCAATTCCACAAAGGCATCGAGTTTTTCTTCTTCACCGGAAAGTTCCACCATCAGGCTGCTCATGCCCACATCCACCACGCGCCCTCGGAACAACGCGGCGAGTTCAATAATTTCGCTGCGGCTGTTGGAGGCAGCGCTTAGCTTTATCAGCATGAGATCCCTTGAGACATAGGGTGTTTCCTTGTAGTCCCGAACTTTTACCACGGTAACGATTTTAGCCAGTTGTTTGCGCACCTGATCCAGGGTACGCTCGTCGGCGGTTACCACAATGGTCATACGCGAAAAATTTGGATCCTCGGTTCGGCCGACGACCAGCGAATCAATGTTAAATCCACGCGCCGAAAACATGTTGGCAACGTGGGCCAGCACACCGGGTTCGTTCATCACGGTAGCGGTTAAAATATGACGCATAAAATTATCCTTGAACATGTAGCCTTGGGCGAACCGTTATTGGCCTGTCGCGTCGCTGGGTTGCAGCGTGAGTTCCGTTCGCTGAAAGGCGGCGGACCGAATCAGGCCAACGTCCCCATCTCGCGAGCACTGTTGGGTGCTGCCGAGCCGACAGTGCCCAACTCCATTTCGTGGAGTCCTTTTCCGCTGGCCACCATTGGATAAACGTTTTCATCTGTTTCGCAGAGGAAATCCACCACGCACGGACCGGGATGGTTCACCATTTCCTCCACGCATTGGATTAAATCCTCTTTCCGATGGCAGCGCAGGCCTCGGATGCCAAAGCTTTCGGCCATAGCCGCAAAATCCGGGTTCACCATTTCGCTATGCGAAAAGCGCCCTTTATAGAAAAGCTGTTGCCATTGCCGCACCATACCCTGAAAGCGATTGTTCAATATCGCCACTTTCACCGGCAGGTTGTATTGGCTCATGGTGGCCAATTCCATCGCCGTCATCATGTAAGAGGCATCGCCGTCTATATCGATCACCAGTTCATTGGGACGGCCGACCTGTGCGCCAATGGCCGCCGGCAAGCCAAAGCCCATGGTGCCAAGGCCTCCGCTGGTGATCATGCTGCGTGGTACACTCCAGCGCACAAACTGCGCCGCCCACATCTGGTGTTGGCCCACACCTGTGGTAAAAACGGCCTTTCCACCGGTCACTTTGTTGATGGCTTCAATGACCGCCTGCGGTTTGGAAAGCGCGGTATCGTCTTTATAGGCAAAAGGAAAAGCCGCCTTCCAGCGGGCCACCTGCGAGAGCCATGAACTGCGTGGACGAGATTCAATCAAGCCCAGCATTTCCTCCAGGCACAGCCGCGCATCGCCGACCACCGGCACATCCACTTTCACATTTTTGCTGATACTTGAGGGGTCGATATCCACATGCACAATTTTTGCCTTGGGGGCAAAAAGCTTCAGATTACCGGTCACACGGTCGTCAAAACGCGCGCCCACGGCAATCAGGCAGTCACTTTCCTGCACGGCATAATTAGCATAAGCGCTGCCGTGCATGCCCAGCATGTGCAGACTAAGAGGGCTGTTTTCATCAAACGCCCCCAACCCCAGAAGAGTGGTGGTGGTTGGAATGTTGCCTTTGCGCGCAATTTCCCGCACGTGCGGCCACGCCTGGCTGAGAATAACTCCCCCACCCACGTATAGCACCGGACGTTCCGAGGCATTAATTAAATCCGCCGCAGCCTTAACCATTTTGCTGTGGCCGGCCTTGTAAATTTTATAGCCCGGCAGATAAGGTGTATCATCCACCGCATCCTCGATTTTTCCTGTGGTCACATCCACCGGCAAATCCACCAGCACCGGCCCGGGGCGGCCCGTGGTGGCGATAATGAACGCCTCATTGATGATCCGTGGCAGGTCACGCACATTTTTCACCAGATAGTTACGTTTTGTCACCGGTCGTGTAATGCCGGTGACATCCGCCTCCTGAAAGGCATCGTTACCGATCAGGTAGCTTCGCACCTGCCCGGAAAAGACGATCATGGGTATGGAATCCATGTACGCCGTGGCCAGCGGAGTAACAGTATTGGTAGCACCTGGGCCGCTGGTGACAATCACAATTCCCGGCTTGCCAGTGGCACGCGCGTAACCATCGGCCATGTGGCCGGCACCCTGTTCATGCCGCACCAGAATAAAATTCAGTTGCTTTTCGTAGAGTTGGTCAAACGTGGGCAAAATGGCTCCGCCCGGATAACCAAAAGCATCCGTGACCCCGTGTTCCAGCAACATCTGGAGGAGTATCTGCGCGCCCGTCATTCCGTTAAAACGATCCGTCTTGCCGGTGGGACGGCCCAAAACCGGCAATCCGCCGGCGGTGGAATCCGTCGCTTTGGCGACATTTTCCACCACGACGCTGCCTGCACCGTGTAGAGGTGGGGCACCAACTCGGTGGGGGGCTTTGAATGTGGTCTTGGCGGCAGGCACGTTGGCCCCCGCCCCGATGGGGGAAGTGGACGTAGACATAAACAACCTTTCAACACCACGACTGCTCTAGCCAGGTTAGCAAGCGTCCGCCGATGGCGAATTACACCTGCGCCGGTCCAAGCCGTCGCTTTTCTTACGAAAAACGCACACCCATCCAAGCCCGCAGGCCGGTAGGTTTGCCGTTGCTGCCAACATTATGCGCCAATGGCTCTTAACATGCAAGTCATCGTTCAATCGCGCTGTTGGCCGAACAACTGCAGGAGAAACAGGAAAATATTGATAAAATCAAGATACAGCGTCAAGGCCCCCAGAATGGAGGCCTTTTCGTTGGCCTGTGAGCCATCTGGTCCGGCCATGTACATGTACTTGATTTTCTGAGTGTCATACGCTGTTAGCCCTACAAAAACCAATACGCCAATAATGCTGATCAGATATTCAAAGGTAGAGTTCTGCATGAAGAAGTTCACGAACATCGCAATAATAATTCCCCAGAGGGCCATACCGCAAAGATGGCCGATGGAAGTTAAGTCGCGCTGCGTAAGATACCCATAGGCGGCCGAACTGCCGAAGGTTGCTGCGGAGATAAAAAACACTTCAAATATCGAGCTTCTTGTGTAAACCAGAAAAATCGACGATAACGCCGCCCCCATGACGGCACTGAAAAGCAGAAACAACAACGTGGCGGTAACGGCCGGCAATTTAGCTACCGCACCGCGAATGGCAAAAATCAGACCGATCATAATGACAAACAAAATAATACCGGTAAGCGGGTTGCCGTTCACAAATTGATTAGCGGCCTTATTGCCGGATACCAATAGAGCCACAATACCTGTCACCGACAGCCCAACTGTCATCCACGCGAAAACCTTGCTGATAAACCTGCGCTGTGCGACGACATCCGCCTGTTCCGAAGGGACCAGTGCATCGTTATAACCCGAATTTGAAAATTGACTCATGGACGTTGTACTCCGTTTCTAAATGCTGCATCTTTGCCGGTGGCAGCGCCAACCAAACTACGTTTTTATTATAGCAAAGTTTGGTTGGCAAGGGGAGTCATGCTTAATAGTGGAATAAGGTGAGGGCTGTGACCATGGCTTGTGGCAAGACCCCGTGGTCAGCACAGGGGTGCGTTCCCGATCGCTAGCGGCAGGAGTTATGACGCCCGTTTCCGTGACATTCCTCGAAATCCGGTCATACTCTGAAATAGAAATAAAGGATCGGCGGCCAAGGGCGTGGAAATCTCCGCAAGACGTTCGGCCCAAGGTACCGCCTTCACGCCCGCGGTGTCCGGGCTACGGTAATATGGCCGCACCCATTGGAGAGGAAAGCATCGCTGAGG
>JABEVA010000156.1 GCA_013044065.1 Phycisphaerae bacterium | reverse complement strand
CGCCGCCGGTGGCGTAGGCATCGGCCAACAACGGCTACATTGATTCCTACGCCCAAGCCATCGGCGGCGGTATCGGTGAGAATTCCAACGGCACCGATACCGGTTACACTGCCGCCACCGCGTTGGCCGATGCCTACGCCACCGGCGGCGGGGCCGGGGCTGTGAATGCCCAAGCCAGCCTGGCAGCAAACAGCACCACCACGCTGGAGGCAATTGCCAACCTGCCGGTGTTTAATTCCGGCGGGCAATTGCACGCCGAAGCGTTTGTGAATGCGGCGCACACGCCGCGGCAGATTGCCGCGGCCAACGGAGCCAACGCCGTCGCCTTCATCACGGGCGATCCAACAAATTTTTACGTCAACCAAGTGCTGGGACCCAGTGGTTCAGGCGGACCATTGGTGGTGGCCGCCGATTTCAACATTGGCGGGGCCAACCCCTCAGGTCCCACCAGCCAGGTTTTTGCCCTGGGTGCGCTGGGCGCGTTTTCCGGTGGAACCTCGGCCACGGCCCTGGATTATCACAGCGAAATCGACTTTGCCACCACGGCCACCATTTCCAGCCCGCAGGATTTAATCGTGGGGCTGGTGGGCAGCACGTATACCGGCTCCGGCACCCTGATATTTCAGATTATCAACGTGGGCACAGGAACCACCCTGCTGGATCAGGGGTTTGGCAACTTGGGAGCGGCGGCCACGTATTTCACAGATACCCCGTTGGATTTCGGCCCGCTCAACAGCCAAATGGGGTCTAACGGCCTGAGTCTGAAATTTACTCTGGACATGTTTGCCTCCACCGCGGGGGCCAGCTTCTCCGGCAACCTGATTTTCGGCAACAGTACGGCGGGCTCAGCCACTGCGGCAGAGCTGCAAGCAAGTTCGCTGCTCGCGCCCCGCGCCGTGGCCACGCCGGAACCGAAAACGCTGGCGCTGCTGGCCGTTGGAGCGCTGGGCCTGCTGGCCCGGCGACGGGCCGTGGCGCGCTCACCCGCGTGCGGTTAAGAAACGCCCAGTTCCAGAGTCAGTTGACGAAAACACCTCGTTTTAGGTATACACTGTACGCAAGTTGGCGATTCCGCGCCGTGCGGGGGCCGCGGAATCGTTGGAATTCAGAAAAGGGTAGCTGTTCACGAATATACTTAGGAACCGCCAAGTTGGCCAAGGACGCCAATATCTATTTATTTTTTTATTCTTGGCGCTCTTGGCGTCTTGGCGGTTATTCTCGCACTCGTGAACGGTTACAGAAAAGGCGGCTCAATGCGGGTAATCAAGCGAGTGGTATCGTGCGCGCCATGGATCAGTTTGTGGCGTTATCGAGGCCTGATCTGGCAAATGGCCAAGCGCGACGTGCTCGGGCGCTACCGTGGCTCGTTTATCGGTCTGGCGTGGTCCTTTTTTTATCCGCTGGTGCTGCTGGCGGTGTATACCTTTGTTTTCTCGGCGGTACTCAAGGTGCGGTGGCGGACCGGCCCCAGGGAAAGTATGGGAACCTTTGCCCTGGCGCTGTTCAGCGGCATGATTGTTTACATGCTTTTTTCGGAATGTTTAAACAAAGCCCCAGGTCTCATCTTGGCCAACCCCAATTTAGTCAAAAAAGTGGTTTTCCCATTGGAAATTCTGCCCTGGGTGACACTGGGATCGGCGTTTTTTCACTTCCTGGTGAGCTTTGGCGTGTTATTGGCGGCCTGCCTGGTGCTGACCCACAGCCTGTCATGGACGGTGGTTTTTGCACCGCTGGTGGTGGTGCCGCTGCTGCTGGTTTCCGTCGGTCTGATGTGGTTTATCGCGTCGCTGGGGGTATACCTGCGCGATATGGCCCAAGTGATGGGGCTGGTGACGTTGACCTTGAACTTTTTGTGCCCTATTTTTTATCCGATTACGGAGGTTCCTAAGGCGTACCGGCCACTGCTGTACTTGAATCCCATGACGCCGCTGGTCGAACAGATGCGTAATATAGTTCTCTGGGGGCGCATGCCCGACTGGCTACAACTGGGTGCGGTTACGTTAGTCGGGTTGGTTTTCAGTTACCTTGGTTTTATCTGGTTCCAAAAGACCAAGAAAGGATTCGCGGATGTCCTGTGAACCGGCTATTCAAATCTGCGACGTGGGCAAATGCTACGAGATTTATGCCAAGCCGCAGCACCGGCTATGGCAGAGCGTTTTTCGCGGACGGCGGCAGTTTTATCGTGAATTCTGGGCATTACGAGGGGTGAATTTTGACGTCCAGCGCGGTGAAACTTTCGGCATTGTGGGACGCAATGGTTCGGGCAAGTCAACGCTGTTACAGATTGTAGCCGGGACGCTCCAGTCCACCACGGGCCGGGTAATCGTGCGTGGACGCGTGGCGGCCCTTCTGGAATTAGGCAGCGGATTTAATCCGGAATTTACCGGGCGCGAAAACGTGTTTCTAAACGCGGCCATGCTGGGGCTTTCGCACGCTGAAATCGAAAAGCGCTACGACGCCATCGTGGCTTTTTCCGAAATCGGCGATTTTGTCGACCAGCCGGTAAAGACCTATTCCAGCGGTATGTACGTGCGGCTGGCGTTCGCGGTGGCGATTAATGTCGATCCGGATATTTTAATTGTGGACGAGGCTCTGTCGGTCGGGGATGAAGCATTTCAACGCAAATGCTTCGCCCGTATCCGGGCGATCCGGGAAAACGGTTCCACCATTCTCTTTGTTTCCCATGCTGGATCAACCGTTATTGAACTCTGTAATCGAGCGGTCTTGCTGGATCATGGCGAACAGTTGCTTCTGGGCTCGCCGAAACCGGTGGTATCGCGTTACCAGCAGTTGATGTACGCACCGCCCCAGGATGCCGCCCGGCTCAGAGACGAATTCAAAGCGATGGGAACAATGCTTTCCGCCGATGGCGCGATCCCCGGTCCAGCGGATGCCGGCGGCAGCGCTGTGAAGAATGCTCCGTGCCAAGAAGCCGCGCCAATTTCAGCACCGTACGCAAAACCTCCACCGGACAGCTATGATCCCAATCTGCGACCGAAAAGCACCATTGTTTACCCATCGCGCGGCGCTCGTATTGAATCGCCCCACATCACCCGCCTGGACGGTTCACCGGTCAATATTCTTTGCCGTCGGCAGGAATATGAATATCGCTACCGGGTACACTTTGAGCGGTCCGCGACGAATGTGCGTTTTGGCATGTTGATCAAAACCGTCACGGGGTTGGAACTGGGCGGAACGTCATTACCCGCGGACGGCGTGGAATTTATCCCGGCCGGGGCGGCCATGGATGTCAGAATATGCTTCTTGTGCCTGCTTACCGAGGGTGTATACTTCAACAATGCCGGTGTCATCGATGGCAGCCAGGAATATCTGGGACGGATTATTGATGGTGTTATGTTTCGCGTTCAGCCCGACCAACTCAATCCCATGACCGGGACGGTGGACTTTCTATTTCAGCCGGCACACCTGGAATTGCACGTCCCCACAGCAGGAAAAACGCAATGAGTCTTTTTGAAAACCAAGGCTACTGTTGTATATGCATGAAAACAACGACATTCGTGGCGGAAAATGCGTGGTTGCGCGACCACTATGTTTGTCGGCGCTGCGGGGCCATTCCGCGCCAACGGGCTTTGGTGGAAGTGCTGACTCTGCTGCGGCCCAACTGGCGAAAGCTGGTTATCCATGAAAGCTCCCCATCCATGGGTTTTTTCTTCAAAGAATGTCCGGGCTACACGGCCTCGCAATTTTTTGCCGACGTACCCGGGGGCGAATATCGCGACGGTTTTCGCAGCGAAAACCTGGAACAAATGACCATTCCCTCCGAATCTTTCGACGTGTTTATCACCCAGGATGTTTTTGAACATGTGTTTAACCCGGACTTGGCGATGGCAGAAATAATGCGGGTTTTACGAGCTGGCGGCATCCATGTGTTCACCGCGCCGAAACACAAGTCGCTACTAAAGACCACGCGGCGAGCGAAACTTACCGATGGCCGTATCGAGCACCTGCTGGAACCAGTGTATCACGGCAACCCCATCGGCGACGGCAAAAGCCTGGTGACATTTGATTATGGCGCGGATTTCGACGATCTGGTCCAGGAGTGGTCGGGGTATCGCACCTGCAATTTTATCATTCGCAACCGAAATTTGGGAATTGATGGGGAATATCTGGATGTCTTCGTTACTTTGAAGGATCGCGTAAATCAGGTTCCGCCGCAATCCGCATAAAAACCGGGTGGCGGAACATCTTAAGGAACGGGCTGCCCGCATTTTTCAGAACCGCCGCGCCACGCGTCTGCCAACACCAAGTCCGCCAAAGCCGGATTATCGCGGTAACTTAGATACTTGCCGCCCGCCAGATCCAAAGTTTCGTATGTGGACTGGCGGGTTTTCTCAATCAGATCCGCAACGTGTGAATTAACAGATATCCGAGGTAGCCAGGAATTCTGCACCAGCAGCAATTCCTTAAATAAGTCGAGTCCCCTGGCTCCAAGGGTTACGCTGTTGCGATGTCGCCGGTGTTTGTTGAGCGAATCCGCAACAAAGTAAATCCACCCGTCCTGCAGAATGTGTAAATAAAACATCCAGTCTCCGGCATGTTTCAAGTGAGAAATGGACGACCTGAGTTCTCCGGTTTCAGGCTTCCGGAACAAGACGGCGCTGGCATTGGGAATGGTGTTTTTGACAATCAACGAATCGGCAACTTCCATCGGTCCTGGCCGCAGGTAGTTTTCCCGCCATTTTCGTGGGTCAATTTCGTTGGTGTATTGCAGGTAATCATCGGCAAGTACAGTTCCCTCTTCGTCGATCATGCGGGATTGGACATAAGCCAACACCACGCGGTCATCCCGAAACCCATCCACCAGCCTGGCCAGCAGCGCAGGCTCGCAGAGATCGTCGGCCTCGGCGATCCAGATCAGTTCACCGGCGCTTTCCTCAATGCCGCGCAGCCACTGCGAAAACACACCTTGGTTTCGCCGATTCTCAATGATCCGAAAAGGTATATTGCCGCGATTCAGAATGTCGCGCGCAACTTCGACACTCTTATCGGTGGAGCAATCATCAAGAAAGATGATTTCCGCGGGCTTATAGGTCTGATCCAATATGGTTTGCAGTCGCTGGGGCAAATAACGCTCGTAATTATAATTGGGAATCACCACGCTGACTTTCGGAAACCGACATCCGCACAGGGCGGCCATGTCGCGGGCGTAATCGCTGTAATTAAAGCGCTGGGCAATCAGAGCCGGGCCGGCCTTGCGAACCTGGCCGCGCCGCACCGGATCATCCAGCCATGTCAGAGCCGCCTGCGCCAAGGCCGACGTGTCTTCCAAGGGGGCAAGTGTGCCGAGTTCCGGTGTGATAACCTCGGAAAAGCCGCCGGCGGAAGCGAAGCCGACCACCGGCAGGCCCGCATGTAGCGCCTCAAGCACCACCGTGGGGAAGGGATCTTCGCGACTGGTCAGCACGTATAAATCCGCGGCGGCAAAATAGCGGGCGACTTCGCGGGTCCGGCCGACAAAATGAAAACGCTCGGTGAAACCTGACCGATTTGCCAGTTCCCGCACTTTCGGTTCCATGTCGCGATGCAGATCGCCCACCCAGAGGAAGTGGGCATCCGGGTATTTCCGGCCTATCTCCACAGCGGTTTTTACAAATAAATCCGGAGCCTTGCGCCGATCGCCAAATCCCACCGCCAGCACCAACTGCCTGGCCGGAGGAATATCCAGCTCCCGGTACACCTGTTGTCGTACGTTGTCACGATCCACCAAGTATCGATTGACGGTATACAAGCCTTGCGGCCGGATCAATGGCTTTTCGGGGCCGAGCGCGGCAAAAGTCTGGAAGGAATCGCACACCGTCCGCGCCGCGAATACCACGCGATCGGCGTACTTGGCGGTTTGCCGCAATGTGGAATCAAGCCCGAACTGCTGGATGACACCGGCCATTTCATGCACCAGCCATACCACCTGAAATCCATGGGCTTTCAATTCCGGCAGCAGTTCGCCGGTGGCCACTGTGTTACAGATGGCACCCATGTATAACTCCGCCCGCAAGCGCTGCAGTAAATTTCGACGCATCGGATCGGTCATCAGCCACCAGCGATGGGTTTGGCCACACTGGGCGAATTCACTTTCCAGTTCGCCTTCTCCACAGAGAATAATTTGCAATTCACAGCCGAACTGTTGCCGTAAACGACGACAGATATTCAGAATTATGAGCTGCGCGCCGTGCAGGTGACAGTCGTGGGTAGCGAGCAGTAATTTGCGCGGAGCCGGTCCGGCGGGAAACTGGCGCAGCGCATCGGCGGTGGCTTGCAGCCATGCGTAACCATAATGGCGGTCCGGCTCAAGATGCGCCCCTTCAGCCCATTCGTTCCAGGCGTTCACGAATACCAGTTGCTCTTCTACGGAGTGCCGATCCGCCATGTCGCGCGCCGCATCACGCAGCCACTGGCGGTACAGCGAGGGAGTCGCCCCATGGAAGGTGACTCCACGGCCTGGCTTGCGAGCCTCGTTATCCCAACTGGGAGCAACGCCGCGGAAAAGCGCATACGACGGTTGGGGCCGTGAACAACATTTGTCAACTAAATCCGGGTAGTCATAGACGATACCCTTATAGTCGGAATTTATCTTCTGTACGGTCTCGGTAATGATGCGTGTATCAATGGTGTTCGGTGGAAACTCTATTGCGTAATCGAAGCCGATGTCCGAAGGATTCATCATATCAAAGGATTGCACGTAAGCCAAGGCTATATCACCTACGTCGTGCTGCTGGCAGTACCTGCGCCAGCGCCGCCCCGTGGCCGCCGGGTCTGGCATGAGGGTCGGACGATAAACGATCAGCAATGGGCGCTGGCCGATCCGGATGTACCTTGGATCCGCGAACATCGGTGCAATTTCACGGATAAAGGCCAAGTCATCATCGGCACCGTGGTTTTGCCTGATGAGCAATTCGCTTTCCAACCCATCCCAGCGACGAGACCACGATTCATTGGCCCAACACAGGCAAAATGGAAAATCCAGTTCGGGGTGCGCCAATAAATTTTCCAGCGGACGCTGGAGTATCTTTCGGCCATTGAACCAATAATAATAATAGCAAAATCCATGCAGGCCGTATTGCCGGGCTAGTTCAATCTGCCTTTTCTGCGTCTCAATCAGGCGAAGATCGTAAAATCCAAGTTCCCCCGGCAGGTGTGGCTGATAATGTCCGACAAACTGGGGGACCGCTTTGGAAACATTGGTCCATTCCGTAAACCCCCGGCCCCACCAAGCGTCATTTTCTGGTATGGGATGGAATTGAGGCAGATAGAACGCGATAGCCCTGATGCGGGTATCCACGGCCAGATAGTCCGACAGCCCCACATAATCCGAAGCTGGTTTGGCGGCATCTGTGTTGGCCCCTGAGATCACAGCAACGGGTGTGGGTAAGGTGCTGACGGGCACGACCGCAGATTCCACTGCTGATGATATGAGGACGGGTTGAAGGTTCGCCTGCGGCGAGCGTTCCTCCGCCAGCACCAATGCACGCTGAAGGCGTCGCTTCAGCGCCAGTTTTCGCCCCTCCGCCATGGGGACGGCCCGGTAAAGCCGCCGAGCGAAAAGCCAAAGCACACTATGCTCTTTTGTTCCCCGACTTCTGGCCAGGCTACGGACGGTCCTGCGCAACCATTGGCCCACGATCCGCAGTGGGCGAGTGAATCGCCACGATCGAGATTCCCGCAAAAGAATCAACTCTGATTGCAGCGATTCAGAGCGTCGGCGAAGCAGTTCAATATCCCGGCGGCACTCTTCGCGCTCGCTCTGGATTTGTTGCAGCGCCGCCTGTGAGCGAGCGTGTTCTTCCCGCGCGAATTGAAGGTCCCGGCTGGCACGGCTTAATTCCGCCAGCGCCTTCGCGTGCTCTTCCTTGGCCGATTGAATTTCTGCGCGGACCCGGTTCAATTCCCCAAGCGAGTCTTCATGCTCCCGCCGAACCACCTCCAATTTCTGCTCCAGCCCCGCTTGCACCCGCGTATGCGTTTCGCGTATGGATTGAGTTTCTTGGCGTGCCCGACGCCAAGCCTCCAGCGCCTCCCCCTTTTCCCGGACCAGATCCTCCAAAGCCTGTTGAAGGCGCGCCAGCACCCGCGAGTGCTCTTCCCGGACCGATTTAATTTCCGCGCGAGCCAAGTCCAATTCCTCCAGCGGCTTTGCCCGCTCCGCATGCAAAGCTTCGAGTAAAACTGGATTTTCCGATGACATCGGCTGCCATCCGCCGGCAACCACGGCAAGGTAAGACTGCAAGTCCCTGAATCGGGAGAAAAGCGGTCGCCATCGGTCACGAAATTCTTCCGGGCCAAGCTCATCGTGGGCGAGCGCGGAAAGCAGGGTAAATGCTTCCACAATAAGTCCGTTCACTGCGGGGTGCCGACCAAGGGCTTTGATGTCCCGGAGGGAATGACGCAGAGAGTCTTCTATGAATTCGCCAACCGCGACCTGCGCATCCTCCAGGATTTTCTGCGGAGTCTTTAGCGCAAGCAGGCGATCGATGCGGCTAATCTGTTCACGCGGGTCTGCCAACAGTCGATCGTAATCCACCACGGCGCGGGCACAATGTCCGGTGTCCTCCGTAGCCAGCATGATATGTTCCAGCCACAACAACAGAGCATGGGCCGGTGCCATCGAATCGCGCTGTTGCAGCGACGCTGCCACGCTAAGCGGATTGCGAACGCATACCAGATACAACTCGCGGAGGTTCAGTTGGCGAAAGATTTTTTGCCAGAATGGGAGCAGGCGGCAGGTTCGCGGATCTTTGAAGAACCAGATGTCCGTCATTTCCAGGCGGGAGCGAATAAGCTCACAGGCATCGGCGAAAATCGCCTCAAAAGTGGTCTCGTCTGGGAATCCCGCTCGATTCAGGCCCAAGGTATCCCAATTTGCCCCCATCGCCACCATTAAACGGCTATTGACATGATGAATCACCTTGTCCTCGAAGTACCCTTTGGGGTTGCTGGAATCCCCGGGAATGCAGTTGTCGCCAGCCCTTATCCCCAGCAAGTTTAACACTCCAGCCAGCGAACTGGTGCCGCTACGATGCATTCCTAACACTACGATGATCGTCTTCAATAGATTCCTCGCGTTGCTACGACTTGGCCGGGAGGTTTACCCGCAACCCCATTCCTTCAAGAGGTACTTAGCTTAAATGGAAATGGTTTTAATGTCCAGATGACCAAACATGCTTGTCAAACATGCAGAATCACCCGATCTTTGATAACTCTCCAATTCTGTAGCCAGCGGCACGAAGAATCAATTCCAAGCCAACCTCAACCGCCCGCGCCAAGGATTCTCCCTCGCACCCGCACGCAGTCCCACAATCCTCCGCGCACAGACCTATTCTTAGCAGAGGTGCCAGTGCCACCGGTCGAAACCAGCACATACCACCTTCGATAAATCGAAGCCCACTGCATGTCAGGGGCGTTCCGAGACGCAAGCCTAAAATGTTAAGCAACGGCATGCACGATGCCGATTCCATGGCCAAGTGCCGGACAGCGCAGGATGGTACAGCCACGCCGACATCCTCCGCCCCTTCAAATAGTTGGTGGGCTGCGGAGACTGCTTCCCGGCACCCCATCAGTTCCTCGGGCAAATGCTCGATGGAATTTTCGTGATCACGCAAGCCACCGGCGGCATCGTTGATTACACACACGTAGCCATACTGCCGGTTCAGCAACTGCGGAAGAATCTGAATGAGCGCTGCGATGTGGCCCTCGCCGTCGCCAATTTCAGTAAATTCACAGCACGCAAATTTCTCTTGTGCTTGCACCCGCAAACCACCAAGCACCTTCGACGAGGCCATAATATGCAGAGCAAAATCCCGTCCGGCCTGTCCGAGGTGAGAAAAATGTTTCAGTCGCTCAAGCAATAGTAACCAAGTGGCGACCGATGTCACCCGTACCACCACCGCGATGTTCGACCGATCCGCCACCCGTAAACCCGATACTGCCCGCGCCGCCACCACAGCCCTGGCCGTGGCCTCCAGATATGCGCAACCATGCAGGCGGTCGGGTTCCAGATATGCGCCCTCGGCCCATTCATTCCAGGCATTAATGAATACCAGCCTTTCATCCTCACCAAAGCGATTGTACGTGTCACGGCAGGCATTTTGAAGCCACCGCCCATACAATTCCGGTGTGGAATGTAAAAATGTCCGCCCCCGCCCCGGTTGCCGGGCTTCGTTGTCCCAGCCCGGCATAACGCATCGGTACAGCGGCCCGGACGATTTTGAATAGTTGCGGCTTAGCTCTACGAAGTGCCGGTAATCGAATAACCGTCCGGCGTATACCGGATTCACGATCATTGGTTGGTCGGACACTGGTGGGGCATAAGGGCGTAACGGTGGAAACTCAACCTGCGCGTCGAAATCATCCGCTACGGATGAACCTCTCCCGTCCCATTGTACCGATACCAAGTGCAGGGTGCCTGCTCCAGCTTGCAGACAACGCCGTCGCCAACGCCCGGCAGTTGCTTTTGCATCGGGCAGGAGATCCGCTCGATAGACTAGCAGCACCGCTTTTCCATGGATCCGAAGATACCGGCGATCGCGCAGCGCTGGTATAATGGAATCTATAAAGCCTATATCGTCGTCGGCAGAATAACTTTGGCGAAGAAGAACATCGCGTTCCCGCCCATCCCAACGGCGCGTCCAGTTTTCATTGGCCCAGCACAAACAAAAAGGAAAGTCCATTTCCGGATGGGCCAGAAGATTCTCCAGAGGCGTCTGGAGTATTTTTCGGCCATTGAACCAGTAATAATAGTAGCAAAATCCGTGTATCCCGTACTGCCGGGCCAACTCGATCTGCCGCTGCTGCGTTTCCACCAGACGCAGATCGTAAAAGCCAAGCTCCCCCGGCAGGTGCGGCTGGTAGTGCCCGAGGAATTGTGGAACCGCTTTGGTTACATTGGTCCATTCGGTAAACCCCCGGCCCCACCACGCATCATTTTCCGGTATCGGATGATACTGCGGCAAATAGAAAGCCATTAATTTTGGATCGCCGGCGACGGATTCAACCTGGGGCGAGTCTTCGGGCCTGGCCGCATGGCGGTCCCTATGTGGCTGGGCGAGAATTTGGCAACTGTAGGCCCAAGCGGTATCCGCGGATAAAGGCTTCGCCGTCGCCGTAAGGCGCAACGACATCTCGCCCGGCGCGATCGGACGATTGAGCTGGCGTCGATGGGCGAGCGCCGAAAGCACCCCTGCCCAGCCACCTGACCTGTAGGTGATGCAAGCTCTGACGAAGATCTGCGGACCGCGAGCCAACCGCCTGAGGAGTTTTCGAATTTTTCTTATCATTCACACTACCTGACCGGGTGCGGCCATAAATTGTGACAATATCCCCATAACCGGTACCAATTCCCATATTTAACGGGGATTCCTGGGAGCGCGGGTGTCCTCACCCGCCGTCGATCCAAAGTCGCCTTTTGCCCAGCAATACCGATAGCGGCTCCGGAGGTGCCTTTGGTTTAAGTGCCACAATTTATGGCCGCACCCACCTGACCGCGTTGGGGCTTAGATTCTGACTTCGTAACTTCTCCGCGCCATGCGGAGAAGTTTGGTTCTCGTCTCCCTTGTCTGCTGTCTCCTACCTCTTACCTCCTGTCTTCTACCTCCTGTCTCCTTCCGGCGCAGCCGGCTTAGGCGAGAGTGTTGAACACCGCCGCCGCCACGCCGGTTGGCACGTTGGCTACATCCACAGCAAGGGCGTCGCCAGGGTTGATGATCCAACCGTCGAGGCCGTAGGCACCGGCGAGGCCGCTGATGACGATTTGCGTATTGGTCCATGAGCTGACATTGGCGGTCACCGGGTCGTCGG
>JABEVA010000155.1 GCA_013044065.1 Phycisphaerae bacterium | reverse complement strand
CCATATCCACCCACACCCATAGCCACCGCCTGCCCCGCCGTCACATATCTATCCACTAACTCAACCATTCTCCGCCGCATTCTGGAAGAAAGGCCACGCTGTAGTGTTAGCCTGCATCGACTGGGTTTTAAGAATTATGATATTTACACCACGTTGGAAAACCGTATGAAATGCGGGGTGGGCAAATGCGGCCGATGCAATGTCGGGGATACCTATATCTGCAAGGAAGGGCCAGTGTTCACCGCCGAGCAAGTTGAGAACCTGGAGCCGGAACTGTAACCCATCTGCATCTGCCATCCGCTGCGTCGCCAGACCCGGTGCAGTTGCACAGCAGTCAGGATTGCTTAGACTGTTAGGGAGAAGAGTCGGGAGGATTAAGCGGCGAAGATATATTGTGCGGCGGGCAGTTGACCTTTGCATAAAGGATGGATGTTACCGGCAACCGTTAATTGTAAGCTGGGAGATCCGAGTATTGGAATGGTATGAGGATACCTTGGAAAAGAAAAATAAATTAAACATCGGTTTTGTAGGGTTGAATTTTGGCCATTGGGTGATTGAAGAGCAGATCCTGAGCGGGCCCGGAGCACCGCTGTTTGACCTGGTGGGCATCTGTGATCAAAATGTGGCGTTGCTTAAGTCGCGGGCGGTGCAGTACGGGGTGAGGGCTTTTGATTCGCTCGATTCCATTCTGGCGGAAAAAAACATTGATGTTATCGGCTTGTTTACACCCCCGGTGGGACGGGCGGAGCTGGTACGGCGTGTGATCCGCGCCGGTAAACATGTCATCACCACTAAACCCTTTGAACGCAATTCAGCGGCGGCGCTGGCGGTGTTGCAAGAGGCTCGATCGTTGGGGCGAACGGTGCATATCAATTCGCCGGGGCCGCTGCTCACCGCGGATTGGCAGCAGGTGGAGCACTGGCGGCGGCAATATAATCTGGGCCGCCCGATAGCGGCACACTTTAGTACCTGGGCCAGTTACCGGGAAAAACCGGACGGCACATGGTTGGACGATCCGGAACGTTGCCCCGTGGCCCCAATTTTTCGTCTGGGTATTTACAGTATCAATGACATGGTAAGGTTGCTGGGGCCGGCGGAATCGGTGCAGGTGGCCGGGACCCGCCTGATGACAGGACGAGCCACCTCGGACAACGCCCACCTGACGCTGCAATTCAAGAACGCTGCCATCGGCAGCATTTTCGCGTCGTTTTGTGTTAATGATGGCAACTTTTACGCCGATACAATGGTGTTAAATTTTGAAAACGGCACGGTGTACATCAATGCTGGTGCCCCTGGGCAAACGCGGGAAATAGTGCCGCTGCAACTGGTGCTGCGGGCTGGTGAAACTTGCCGGGTTGTGGATCAGGGCGTAGTGCCGCGCGCGAAGCGAGCGGGAAGCTATCAGTGGGATGTGCTGTATCGGGCCATAAGCGGAGAACAGATCGCGGATGTGGTGACACCGGAACAGGTGGCCCATGCTATCGCTATTGTGGAAGCCATGGCGATAGCCCAGCAGTCACAACGGTGTGAGCGCGTCGGTGAGCTTGCAGGTGAATCGCCAGCCTCGACGCATGGGGCGTGTTGAAACGAATGCCGGGTCGCAGAGGCACAAGATGATGGATAAAAGCGGATGAAAACAATGCGCGTGGGTGTTATTGGTGCCTGGGGTCATCTGGGATCTGTGCTGGAACAAATCGAAGCGTTGCCGGAGGTGGAAATATCGGGCCTGGCAAGGGTATTTCCTCAGGATCGCCACGATCAACTGCAACAGGCTTATCCCAAGGCTTTGCACGCTAAAGTCCATGGCACCTATCAGGAAATGCTGGAGTCGAACCGGCCGGATATTGCGGTGATCGGTACCCGGCTGGACCAAATTTCGGTGGCGGCCAATGCCGCGGCGCAGGCGGGTTGCCATCTCATTTGCGAAAAGCCACTGGCCATTGAAGTCCCGGCTTTGGCCCAATTATGGACCACAGTGCAAGCTCGCTCTGTGGCATGTATTTCCATGTTGGCCAATGGTGATCGGCCGGCAATCCGAGCGGCAGCGCAGATGGTGCGCAGCGGCGAACTCGGGGCGGTGGCGGTGGTGAATGTGCGAAAATCTTATCGGTGGGGCGAACGGCCGGAGTGGTTCGGACGACGTGAGCTTTACGGCGGCACCATACCATGGATCGGGATTCATGCTCTGGACATGCTCTGGGAGGTTACGGGAAAGGAAATCTCCATGATGGCGGGGTGGCAGGGCAATATGGGGCATCCGGAATTATCGGGGTGCCAGGACCATGCGGCGCTGCTGCTGGAATTGGCGGGTGGTGGAGTGGGTACCATCACCGTGGATTTTCTTAGGCCGGCCGGTGCGCCAACCCACGGCGATGATTGGATCAGAGTGGTTGGATCGCGCGGACAGATCGAGGCCTATCTGGATCGCGGCCCCAGCGGCACATGCCATGCCATTTTGGAGAATGCTGTGGGCCGGGACGTGAAGTTGCCGGAGGCAGGGAAGGTGTTTGAGCGATTTATCCGGGCCATTGAATCCGGAAAAGCCGGTGAGTTACGGGCCGAAACGGCGCGGACGTTTCGCACTACGTATTTAAGCCTGCTGGGGCGGCAGGCCGCCGAGCAGAACCATATCTGCCGGGTGGATGACCGATATAGCCTGCAGTGGGCGCAGAAGTTTTCCGGCCAGAAATACGGGTAGCAAGGGGGTTCATCGGCCGTGGGGTGCAAAGACCCGTGGCAGCGCATGTAGCAATGGGCGATTGGAAATAGAACAGGAGTACGTATGAAAATAGAAACTTCCATCTTTAATGATTGTGTGCTGCAGCGAAACGGCGGCAATGTCAGTGAGGCCGTGTTCGGCGGTGCCACCGAGGCCGTCGGCACGGTAACAATTGAGGTGAGCCGCGGTGGCCGGGTGCTGGCGGGCTTTCGTGACAAGAGGGTGGGGCAGGCGAAAGACGGGAGATTTGAAGGGTGGGTGAAGGGTGTGCCGGTCGGGGGACCTTATCGCATTAACGTGCGGGTTCTGGACGCGGCGGGCAAAGTGGCCGATCGGGCCACGATTACGAACGTTCTGGTGGGCGATGTGTGGTTGCTGGCGGGGCAGTCCAACATGGAAGGCGTCGCGCGACGAAGCAACGCCTTACCGACGCATCCGATGGTTCGGGCCTTTTTCATGGACGACCACTGGGGTATAGCCCGGGATCCGCTTCATGCATTGTGGGCGGCGGTCGATAAGGTGCATGGTATTATCGGATGCCCAGCGTTGAAGAAAGATCGCTATGTGGGGCCGGGCATGGCCTTTGCGCAGGAAATGTGGCGGCTGACCAAGGTTCCGCAGGGCTTGATTGCGGCAGCCCACGGTGGCACGTCCATGGAGCAGTGGGATCCTGCCCGCAAAGACGAAGGGAGCAACAGCCTGTACGGAGCGGCGTTACGGCGGGTGCAAAAAAACGGCGGGAGCATTGCGGGAGTGGCATGGTATCAGGGCGAAAGTGACTGTGGTGCCCAGCAGGTGGAGCTTTATAGCACGCGGATGCGGGAGTTGGTGGCGGCGCTGCGGCGGGACTGCGGCAAGGCTTCACTTCCCTGGGTTGCGGTCCAGATTTCCCGGGTGGTGGAAACCGATTCCAACTGGTGGAATATCATTCGCGAGCAGCAGCGGCAATTGCCGCAAAGTATTAAGCATTTGGCGCTCGTACCGGCCATTGATCTGACGCTGGACGACGCGATCCATATCGGCGGCAGCGATATAAACCGGCTGGGCCGCCGAATGGCGCAAGCGATGGGGAACTTGTGTGGAGAAAAAAAAGCGCACAAGGCACCGATTCGCCTGAAGTCCGTCGAGATAGGGCGAATCGAGGATAACGGCGCGGTGGAAGTGGTGGCCACTTTTGCCGATCTCGTGGGTAAACTGGTAGCTTGCAAACGTCCCGTCGGGTTTGTGGTGGTCAATGAACAAAGGGCGGTCAATGTGGTGGACGTGAAACTTCAGGGAAGCAAGGCCCGGATATTAACGCGGCTGACGCTGCAGGAAGCGGCCAATGCCATGCTTTACTACGGCTACGGCTGCAATCCGGTGTGCAACATCACCGACGAAGCGGATCGATCGATTCCGGCATTCGGACCGGTGCGGTTGTCCGCGACGAAATAAGCCGGAGCGGTGTCGGCCAGGCTTATTTGGTGACTTCCGGCGACGGTACCGCGGGTGATTCCGCATTCATGGTTGCCAGGCCTTCCAGCACGTGTTTCATCTGGGCCGATTCCCGCTTGGAATTGTATACAGCCCAGCCCAAGGCCAGCACACAGCCGGCGGCAATGGCCCAGGGAATCCAGGTATAGTGCGATATCACCACCGTGGAGGGTGTGGCCATCCGTGCGGAAAGAGCGTTGATGAACCGGGGATCAAAGGGCAAAATTAATGGAATCACCAGTAAAGACACCATGTTCATCACTTTGATGAGCGGGTTAATGGCCGGCCCGGCGGTATCTTTGAGCGGGTCTCCCACCGTATCGCCGGTGACCCCGGCCTTGTGTCGCTCGGAACCCTTGCCGGTATTACGGTCATGGTTGCGCGGTTCATCTTCAATCACCTTTTTGGCGTTGTCCCAGGCTCCGCCGCTGTTGGCCATGAATACCGCCATGAGTTGGCCGGAGAGGATGGCCCCGGCCAGGAATCCGGCCAACGCCAGCACCCCCAGTAGAAACCCGACCAAAACGGGCGAAAGCACCGCCAGCAAGCCAGGCCCAATGAGTTCCCGTTGCGCCTCCATGGTGCATATATTGACCACCTGACCGTAATCCGGGCGCTTGTTACCCTTCCAGATTTCCTGGTCACGGAACTGCACTCGACATTCCTGCACCACCAGATGTGCGGCCCGCCCGACGGCGCGTATGGTCATGGAAGAAAACAACAACGGCACGGCACCGCCGATCAAAATGCCCACAAACAGACGCGGATTGGTAACACTTAGCAAACTCGTTACCGCGTTATAAACCGCACTGGTGAGGTGACTTTGGGCGGATCCACCGCCGGTACCAATCACCGTGATAAAAGCGGCAAACAAACTTACCGCCGCAACCACGGCACTACCGATGGCGATACCCTTGGTCACGGCCTTGGTGGTATTGCCGGTTGCATCTAGATCCGCCAGGACCTGTCGCGCCTTGTTATATTCCACTTCGCCCATGGCCGAGCGGTCGTAGCCCATTTCGCCGATGCCGTTGGCGTTGTCCGCCACCGGTCCAAACACGTCCATGCTGATGGTATTGCCCGTCAGCGTGAGCATACCAATACCGGACATGGCCACGCCATAGGCCACAAACGGTGGCGTTGCCCCCCAGAAAATCAGGACACTGGCCATCAGTGCTCCGGCAATAATAACGATGGCCCAAACGCTGCTTTCCAATCCCACGGCCAGACCGTGGATGATATTGGTCGCATGGCCGGTGGAACAGGCCTTTACGAGGCTGCGTACCGGGCCGTGTTCAGTCCCGGTAAAATGCTGGGTGGCGTAACTCAGGGCCATCGCCAGCAGAATTCCGCAGAAGGTTGCCTCTGCCGGGCGCATATCCAGGCCCTGAATGCCGAAGTTGGTCCACCATGCGGCATGGGCCTCCGCAGCGGCCAACAAGTGGTCGCCGGCCAGTGCCTGCGGGCTGAAACGCAGATAGAAAAAGCCCAAAATCATAAATCCGATGGTGCTCAGCGTTGCGCCAAGACGAAAACCGAAGTTCAGCGAACCTAAAGCCTCCTGGACGCCACCCTTATTTTGGGCCCGTACGCTGAAAGTGGAGATAATGTCAGAGACCACGCCAATGGCCTGCACCAACAGCGGGAAAAGTACTCCCTTGTGCCCGAAGGTGGCCCAACCCAAGATCATGGCCGCCACCATGGTGACTTCGTAGCTTTCAAAGATATCCGCGGCCATTCCGGCGCAGTCGCCAACATTATCGCCGACGTTATCGGCAATGGTGGCGGCATTGCGCGGATCATCCTCGGGTATATCTTTCTCGATTTTTCCCACCAGATCCGCCCCGACATCGGCGGCTTTGGTGTAAATTCCACCGCCCACGCGCATAAACAGCGCCAAGAGCGTACCACCGAAACCAAATCCTAACAGTGCCTCTGGTGCCCGATCCCCGAAATACATAAAAATAAGGGTTGCGCCCAACAGGCCCAAGCCTTCGGTCAACATGCCGGTTACGGTTCCCGTGCGATAGCCAAGCTGCAGGGCTTTGCCAAAGCCCTGCGGGGCCGCGGCCGCAACGCGCAGATTACCCTGTGTCGCGGTCAACATGCCCACCGTACCGACGGTCAGCGAAAATATGGCACCCATCAAAAAAGCAATCGCTCGGCCAATGGGTAGATTGGCTCCCGCCGTCGTATGCCAACTCGCCGTTGCCAAGAGCACCAGCGCCAGCAGGGCGATGATGGGTATTAAGGCTCGCCGTTGGCGGGCCAGATAGGCACTGGATCCTTCGCGGATGGCTTGGCTGACTTCCTGCATCTTCGGGGTGCCGCGATCGGCCCGGCGCACGATTCGCAGGAGCATCCACGCATATACAATGCTGCATATTGCTACTCCCAGCACCGCAAAGATCATGACCCGTTCATAAGGGGCGAAATGGAATGACCACAGGAAGCCGAACGGAATAAACTGTGCTCCGGCCGTCTTTGCCGCGGCCGTGGCAAATGGGAGGATGGATGGTGCGGCTTGAGCCATTTGCACCAACGCCAAAAGCCCCGCTATCACCGCCACAAACAACAAGGATCGCGTCCAGCCAGGACGCAGACACGAAGTACTCTTTTGAAATCGCATGAATGATCTCCAGAATCCGCCGATAATCCCAGAACTCGGCGACCGCCGCCGAGGTGATGTCCGGTTTTGTTTATGGTCTGCGGTGGTCCAGATCGCCGGGACCTTGGCCCATCGCCCATCATCACCATCGTGTGTAGTGTGCCATCAAAAGAGTTTCCGTATACGGAAGTTCCTGCGTACTTGATAAAAATTTTAACATAACCGCGGATGTTTGTCACTTCTCGCTGTTTTGTGGTTATATTTGATTGTCTTGGAGGTTGGTATGGCCGATGAATTGATCACTTTGATTCCTGCCGGACCGGAAGATGTGGCCGGCATTGTCGATTTATGTCTGTCGGTGGAACGTCAGCATGAGGCTTATTGGCCATTGCGGTGGCAGCTTCGTGGCGATCTTGGCCCGCGCTACCACCGTTGGCTGGAGAGTAATTTAGCCGCACCACGCTGGCTTATTCTTTGTGCGAAAGCTGGCACCTCCGCGGCGGCAGCGCCATCGCTGGTTGGGGTCCTGGTGGCCGCCATTCAGGAAGAGATTCCGATTTATTCGTACCGCGAGTATGCTTTTATTCATGATATGGCGGTGGTGGTGGAATATCGTCGCCGAGGAGTGGCCAACCAACTGCTTCAAGAGGCGCGGCGCTGGGCCGGAGAAAAGGGTGTCAATCAGATTCGCGCCATGGTGGCGGTGAAAAATGACGCCGCCAGCAAGCTCTTTGGCCACGCCGGCTATCGAGCGACCTATCAGGAAATGGTGCAGAGCATCGGCGATCTGGGTGAGGCAGCTCTGACTTTCAGCTTTTTGTCGCACCGCCGCGGGAGCGGCGGCAGGGCGGTCCCTGGCGGAAATGGTCGGGGGTTCTGACTGGCCCCCGGGCAGGCGGAAGATTTTTTTATCTCACCGGGGGTTTTGTGCCGATAATATACTAAGT
>JABEVA010000154.1 GCA_013044065.1 Phycisphaerae bacterium | reverse complement strand
CGCATGCATCAGATCGGGGCGGAGGTCATTTTACTTCCCGAGTCCCCACTTTGCGGAACAACTGGGTTTGGCTTCGTTATACCGATGCAGCGTTAAGCCGTTGAGTTTGGTGGCACTTTTGTTGTCGCCAAAAGCGATGGCGTGTGCGACGTTATCAAATCCCGCCTCCGGTCCCTCATAGCGGTTGACAATGAACGTAAAGCCAAACGCATGACCCGGTTGGGGATGCCATGGGCTAAGCTCTGTCCATGGAATGGCCGCTTCGTAGATTGTCATGTTGCCATTCTGCTTGACCAGGTGAAGGCCGCCGGGAACCGGTCCTTGATCCACCCTGGCCCGCGGCTGGCGGGGCCAATAAAAGCCGCGCGGCACCCCAGGTGCCAACAGCCGCCACAATTCCGAACCGCCGCCTTTGCAAGCATAGAGCGCATATTCATAATCCGTATCCGGCATGGCATGAAAGCCCGCGGGAACGCGCCGGGTATCCAAAACCATGTTCCGGGCGTTGTAACCCGGAATGACGCGGAGCGCAAACTGCAAGGTGTTGCCGACCCAGGGCAAATCCAGATGCGGATTCTTTTTGTAAACATACGTGGCATCAGCAAAGCTGGCCTTGGGATGGGTTTTTCGGGCCTTGAAAAACACCCCCGCGGCACCCGTGGCCACTTCGGCTCTGGCCTGCGGGTGTGTCGCCAGAAATTTCTCATAGGCTCCAAAGAGCGGATCCTTATGCAGCGGTGGGGGAACGAGCAGTGGTGTGTTCCATGGAGCCGCCAGAATAAATTTCTCATAGGGCTTGAGGCTTTCGCAGTAGGCATCATCCTTGGCGCTGCGAAAGTATTGAGCATCGTTGCGCGTGGCCAGCGGCAAATGCCCCGGATAAGCCGGCGCGTCATTCACCCGAGCCAGTACATAAAAATAATGTTTATCCCACGCCAGTTTCACCTGGGCGAAGAATTGATGCGGATACCTGGCCGCTTCCTGGCTGAACGGCAGCCAGGTGTGCTTTTGAAACCAGGCCTGGCGCTTTTCGCATCCGTGCATCACGCCGGGAATATGTTTCCATTGGCTTAAATCGCCATTGATTTTGATGGTGGTGTGCATGGCCACCAGGGCATGGAGATTTTCCGCCCAGCGGGCATCGCCAACGGCACTGGTAAAGAGATACTTAAAAGGATAAACATTGGTGGGTGCAATTCGCGCATGGATGACCGCCGTGGCCACATCCAGCGATTGGCCCGGGGCCAGCGTAACCGGGAGCCTGTTCTGGGCCAGCTTCAAGCCCGCTGGGGGGGTAATCGTCAGTATGCCGGTGAGTTTCTTCGGCAGCAGGTTGTGCAGCGTGGTATGCAGGGTCAGGCCAGGCGTGTTGAGCAGTTGGGTAAAGTCGCGGGCGATAATTTCCACCGGCCGCACATTCTTATACGTCGCGGCCGCCAGCCTCTGGCGTATCAACTTCACCCCGCCTTTGGGACACGTGAGGTAATAGGCCAGGGTGGTCACGGGCACGGTGATGGTATTTTGGTGCATGAATACCCGGTTGCCATCGAGATTATAAATATGGATGGCTCCATCGGCATTGTTAAAGCTCATCGTGCCGCCGTGGGTTAAGTTAAACTGCCACCACAAAACCGAGCGCAGCGAGTTGCCAAAGGGCGTAAACAGGCGTCCCAGCAAAATCACCACCGCATGTGGGTCTGTGCCAAACTGAAATGCAAACGGCAGATGATGCATAAACAACAGCCGCTGGAACGGCTTGCCGGTTATAAAATAACTGAAGGTATTGCAGGCCAGGGCCACGGGCGTGGGCATGGTGTAACTGGTGGGTGAACCGGGAGTGCTAAAATAAATGAAGTCCGGATAGCACGGATTCACATGCTCCTGGCCACAGGCCATAAATTGCGTCATTACCTGCGGCAGCATCATTTCATTGCAGGCTACCCAGGTTTCGGTATCCATGCTTTGCTTGTGCCAGTAACGGGCCACCATCGGACCGTAGGAAAAATCGGGCTGCACATAATGGTCGGTAAAAATATCCACCATTTTTATTTGTCTGGCGGGGTGTTGGCCGGTCAAAAACATATTTTCAGTATTGCCGATCCAGCAGGCGGCGGCGGTTTCCATGGGCGGCTTTTGGGCGTGGGCCACCCGGGCAATGACCTGCATGATTGCCCGGTAATGCGGTATATCGCTTTCCCATCCGCTGATGGAGATACCGTTCCAAGGCTCATTCCAGTTTTCCAACACCCAGAGCGATCCGCGGCCATGGTCCCAATAGCGCCGGCAGGCGACGTTAAGCCATTTTTCAAACAGCGGCAGATATTTGGGTTCACAAGACCAATCCGCCTTGGTGGGAATACAGGCGGGCGTGGGCTGGTCAAACGGCATGGTCCAAAACGGAGCGCAGTCCACGGTCCACATGGTCCGAATGCCGGCCTTGGCCATGGCATGCATCATGGGATCCAGGCCGCTCCAGTCATACACGCCGCGTTTTTGTTCCACATTGCCCCAGTGGGCCTCAAAACGCAGAATTTTCAAGCCCAGACGCGAGGCGGTTTGGGCACCACGCAACAACAAGGCGGGATTGTTACCGGCACCTTGCGTCATCAGCGCCGCTTCGTTGAGAATAGGGGCGCTGGTGTTGAACCCGGGGGCAATACGATTAGCCCGCAGCAGCGTACATAAAAATTGCGGATTGTGGCCATCCGGCGCCACGGTGATCACGTAGCAGCCATACCGCGCCGGCACCGGCAAGTGAACCACTTCCAGCATCCGCCCCCCCTTGGCCGCAGGCGGCAGATAGCGGGCTGGAATTTTGGGGTATCCCCGCCACACGGCAGCATGGGCGGGGCGGGGTAGCGGCACTTTTACCTGCGCCAACCAGCCCAAAAACTCAATTTTCGGCACGCCACTGGGAACCATATTGGCCCAGCCGGGATGCCAATAGCGGTTTTTGTCCATGGCGATTCGCCCGATGGAAAACGTCAGATATTTTGCCTTGGTGGCCGCCGGCGAAAGGCGAATCTGTAAATTGACCGCATCGCCGGGAAAAAAGACATTCCCCGGTTCATTGGAAATAACAAATTCGTAATTCGTATTGGGGGCCGCACAGCCCATCAACGTTAAGTTGCGGGGGTCGAGGATGCTTGGTCCCGCCGCCCAAGTTCCACTGACGCCCCCCACCACCGCAATCGCCCAGACGGCTACACACCACCACCGCAGTATATTCATCAATATGTACCCCTAAAAAAACTGTATCCCCACACCTCTGGTGCCGTCCCGGCCTGGCCACCATCACGGGGGCGGAGCGGGTTAGCCACAAGCCACGGCGATGGCGGCATCGCCGGCTATGGTGATGGCACAAGCCCGGTGGCGCGGGATGGATGAAAAGTGGCGGATCTTTTGAGCGGGCCACCCCACCACCGCAGTATAATCATCAATTGTACCCCGGAATTATGGCTCGGACCATATACAGTTGGCGGAATAGGGATTGACGGATGTGGCAAACTTGCTGGAGAGTACAGATTCCACATGAAAATCTAAAAACAGACAGTTCAAGCTCGGCCCGGGATGCAGCGCCAGCGGTGCAAAAACTGTGCTGCCGATGCCGTAGCTGATTTTTCCAGCATAAATTCCCGGCACCAGCGACTGACATTCTCCTACCGAAAAATAGGGCACCATTTGGGACGGG
>JABEVA010000153.1 GCA_013044065.1 Phycisphaerae bacterium | reverse complement strand
GTGCGGGAAAGCCGTGTGGGCAAAGTCAGTCGCATTGCGGAGTTGCCGCAGAATGCCCAGATTCTCGCGTTATCGAACACGACGCTGGATTTTCGGGCATGTCGGGCAGGGGCATGGGTGGACGGCGACGGCGGAGTGCAAATCGACGGCCCCGGCGCACAGGCCCTGTTGGTGCAAGTGGGAGAAGACGTTCGCTACGTAACACTGCGTAGCGGTGCGGCGCGAGGTGCTGATCATGGCTGAGGCGGGCGATGTGTTTATCGGCGGCGACTGGGCGGCCGGCCACGGTACAATTTTCGAATCGCACAATCCGCTGGATGGGACGGTGGTGTGGCGGGGTCAGGCCGCGGATGCGGCGCAGGTTCATCAGGCGGTGGCGGCGGCCAAAGCGGCCTTTGGCGGCTGGGCTGGTTTGAGCACGGGCCAACGTACCGATTTTCTGGCCGGTTTTACCGGCTTGCTGGAAAGGCATCGGGCGGCATTGGCGACAGCAATATCGGTGGAAACCGGCAAGCCCCATTGGGAAGCCCAGGCGGAAATAGCGGCGATGCAGGCTAAATTTACCATTGCCTGCCGGGCTTATGCCGTGCGCCGCGCCCAGAGCCGGATCGAGTTACCGGATGCCACGGGCCATACCCGGTTTCGACCGCACGGGGTGATTGCGGTCCTTGGGCCGTTTAACATGCCCGGACATCTGCCGCACGGCCATATTGTGCCGGCGCTATTGGCGGGCAATACCATTGTTTTCAAGCCCAGTGAACTTACGCCGGGGGTGGGCCGGTGGCTGGCGGAGCTCTGGCAGAAAGCGCAACTTCCTCCCGGGGTGTTTAATTTAATTCAAGGTGATGAGCGGGTGGGTCAGGCTCTGGGGAATGAGTCGGATTTGGATGGTCTATTGTTTACCGGCAGTTTTCGCGCCGGCGTGGCCCTGGCGAAGGCCTCGGTGGCATGTCCGCAACGCATCGTCGCATTGGAAATGGGGGGAAATAATCCCCTGGTCATTTGGGAGGCTGCAGATGTTAAAGCGGCGGTGTTGACCACCATTGTGTCGGCATTCATCACCGCTGGTCAAAGATGCAGTTGTGCCCGCAGACTGGTGCTGCCGCGAGATGGTGCGGGTGACTTCGTGGTGGAAGAGCTTATACGTGCAACCAGGCAGCTTCGCATTGGAGCGCACCACCTGCGTCCGGAGCCGTTCATGGGACCGCTGATAACGCGGGCTGCGGCGCTGCGGGTGCTGGAGGCGCAAAGAGCTATGGTGGCCGGCGGTGGATCAGCACTGCTCTTGGCCCAAGCCCGACCGGAATCGCCGACGCTGCTTACGCCTGGCATTGTGGATGTTACCGCCATGGCGGAGCGCGGCGATGAAGAAATCTTCGGCCCGTTGCTGCAGGTTGTTCGGGTGGCGGATTTCGAGACGGCCATGGTGGAGGCCGGCCGGACTCGTTATGGGCTTTCGGCGGCAATTCTCACCGATCGGCGGGATTTATACCAGGTGTTTCGTGAACGCAGCAAAGCGGGCGTGATCAATTGGAATCGGCCCACGACCGGAGCTTCCAGTGAACTGCCTTTTGGGGGCACGGGCCACAGCGGCAACCATCGGCCGGCCGGTTATTATTCCGCCGATTACTGCGATTACCCAGTGGCCTCGCTGGAGTCGGATAAGCTGAGGTCATCGTGGCTACCACCGGGAATAAACCAATGAATACTTGCCTGGAAATCCAATGCGATGGCCTGGTTGGACCAACGCACAATTATGCGGGCATCGCGTGGGGCAACCTGGCTTCGATGAAACATGGTCACCAGACGGCCAATCCGCGGTTGGCCGCTTTGCAGGGACTGGCGAAGATGGAACTGGTGGCGGGGCTGGGCATACCGCAGTTGGTGCTGCCGCCGCACGAGCGGCCGGATCTGGTCTTGTTGCGACGGCTGGGTTTTTCCGGGTCCGATGCCCAGGTGATCCGTCGTGCCATTCGGCATACGCCCCCGCTGGTGTCGGCGGCGTGGAGCGCGGCGGCCATGTGGGCGGCCAATGCCGCCAGTGTGTCCCCTTCGGGGGATACCGCCGATGGGCGCATCCACTTCACCCCCGCCAATCTTACCGGGCAGTTGCACCGGTCCATCGAAACACCGACCACAGCAAGCATTTTACGCGCCATATTCAGCGTACCGCAATTTTTTATGCATCATGATCCATTGCCGCCGGCACTGGCCTTGCGCGATGAAGGTGCGGCCAATCAAATGCGGCTGACGCGGCCCGGTGGGCGACGGGGGCTGGAGCTTTTTGTTTACGGCATTGATACACTCACGCAAGCCAACGCCGCGGGCATGCCCGGCCAACGCTATCCGGCCCGACAAACTGCCGCGGCTTCCGCAGCCGTCGCCCGCAACCACGGGCTGCTGTCGCGGGCAGTGGTTTTTATCCGCCAAAATCCCGTGGCCATTGATGCCGGCGTGTTTCATAATGATGTGATTGCCCTTGCCCAGGACAATGTCCTGATTTGCCATGAATACGCATTTGTTGCCCACACGGTGGAGGACATCCGCCGCCGGTATCGTGCTTTGTTGGGGGCTGCGCCGGTGATTCATATTGTGCCGGACCGGAGATTCTCTCTGGCCGAGGCCGTAGATACGTATCTATTTAACAGTCAATTGCTGACGCTGCCGGACGGACGCAGACTGTGGCTGGCCCCGGATGAATGTCAACGCCATGGCCGGGCCATGGATGTGCTTCAAGCACTGCGTGACCGGGGAGCATTTTCGTTACTGGAGTTTATCAACGTCCGCCAGAGCATGCGCAATGGCGGCGGGCCGGCGTGTTTGCGGCTGCGCGTGCCGGTTACGCCGACCGAACTCGCGGCAGTGCATGGTGGCGTGATGTTGACGCCGAAGTTGGCCCGTACACTGCGTCAGTGGATCCACCGGCATTACCGTGATCGGCTCTCACCGCGTGATCTGGCCGATCCCACCCTCAGCACCGAATCCCGCAGGGCTTTGGATGAACTCACGCAACTTCTGCGCTTGCCCAATCTCTACGATTTTCAGAGACGGTGATGAGGCGGAGGAGGTTGAGAGGCCCGGACGGCTGCTCTTGGACATGTCCGGAGATTACCGCCGGGACCGTGTGGTCCTGGCACCGGGTCGCCAGTGCAGCTCACTGGCGATGACCTGGGGAGGTCATTACGGCCAATGATCTGTGCTGTGAAATATTTTATCGGCGGATTTTTCCACAAACCCCTGGTACAACCGGCCATCGGGCATTGGATAGCGCCGCGCAAATTCGTAATAACAGGCTGGAATTGTATTGATGCCATCGGAGAATTCCACCGTCACCTTATCGGCCAGCGTGGAGAACTGTTCCAGAAACACCGTCGGCGAACCCTTGATCTCACCGCCGGCAACATTGAGCTTAAACCCGTGTCCGCGCAGGAACATAGTCAGATTGTGGAGGCTGTCAAAAGTTTTTAGCGCGTTCACCAGCACGGTGAAATGGTTGGCCATAAAACCGAAGGCCGCTACCCAGGCGGCATATTCAGATTCCACACGCAGGTTTTCGTATTGCTGATAGGAAAGCTGCCACAATCGTCCGCTGCCTGGGAAGTACCAGGCCCGTGAGGCTCCGGGGGGCATTTGATCCAACAAGCTATCGACACAATTCCGCAAGGCGGGGGAACATTGTTCCAGTTTTAATTCGCTGATGAATATTTTTGGTTGCGCGGTGTCAGGATGTTCATAGTGCCTGGCCCGCAGCTTTTTTTCAACGAAGGTGTAATCCCCGGCGGATCGGTAGCCCAGTTGCACAAAGGGCTGGGCCAGTACATCGAGTCCCACGCGCGGGTCGCCGAATGTTCTCAGGGCAATATGGTCGTTGACGATCTGTTCGCCGCGGGCGCGCAGCAGACGATGAATGATTTTCACCTGTGGGTTCAGAGCCGCGTATTGCTGCCACAGATTTTCTTCCAGAAGATCTTGAAGTGTATGCATGGCCGCCTCCTGATGTATCTACAAACCGCCACCCGCGCCGAGGCTCTGCGAATCCACCGCTCCAAGATTCTTGAAAATTTCCAGCGTGACGCCGGAATGGTTGAGCGTGTAAAAGTGGAGGCCCCGCACCTGGTGGTCCAGCAGATCGCGGCACTGCTCAGTCGCCCAGTGGGTACCCACCCGGCGGATGGCGTCTGCATCCTCCCCACAGCGGCGGATGGCCCGCAGCAAAGGAGCGGGGTAATGCGTGCCCAGGGCCAATTCCGCCATACGCTGCATCCCCGTGAGTGAACTGATCGGCATGATGCCGGCCAGAATCGGCACCCGAATACCGGCCAGTTCACAACGATCTCGAAAATCATAGAAATCATGATTGTCAAAGAATAACTGCGTGCAAAGGTAATTGGCACCGGCATCCACCTTGGCCTTGAGAAAGTCCATTTCCATAAGGCGGTTGGGCGTGCTGGGGTGCCCTTCCGGAAAAGCCGCCGCTCCAATGCCAAAGCCGCGTTTATCCGGGTGAATGCCGCGGCGGTTAAATTCCTGAATGAACCGTACCAGATCCCCGGCATGTTGAAAGTCATCGTTGGAGCGGTCGTAATGCGGAGCATCCTTGGGTGGATCGCCCGCCAGAACCAGGATATTGCCAGCTCCGGCATGGGAGTAGCGGCTTAAAATTTCTTCAATTTCCGCGCGGCGGTGACTGATGCAGGTCAGATGGGGAATCGGCTCCAGCGTGGTGGTGCGGCGGATCCGCAGCACCAATTCGTGCGTGCGTTGCCGGGTGGAACCGCCCGCCCCGTATGTGACTGAAACAAAGGATGGCTTGAGCGGTTCCAGATGGCGAATATGCTCAAAAAGCTGTTCCGCCGCCGCATCCGTCTTGGGCGGGAAAAACTCAAACGAAAACGTGGTGCGGTCACGGGCAAAGATATCTTCGATGTGCATGGCATCAATCCTTTAATCCGGATCAATGGATTATACCGGGTCCATGGCCCCTGTGCCACTACCTCATCTTGCTCCCATCGCGGGTCCCGGGACCAATCCGTTGCCTCTCCCAACTGTGCTCTTTTACGGACCGGTAGTTGAAGCGGCTGGCCAATAAAAAACGGGGAGCCTTATTGGCTCCCCGCTGGGGAATATTTCTTACAAAGCGGATCATCCGCCCCGCCATTTCACGCCGGCGATTATCGTGGCCGACAAGAATGGCACAG
>JABEVA010000016.1 GCA_013044065.1 Phycisphaerae bacterium | reverse complement strand
GCACCGCATGAAGCCACGCCGCCAGCAATTGATCCGCCCCCTCATTGGCCATCAGGCAAAGTTCCCAGATGGTAGTCGCCCAACCAAAACGGTTGAGCGGCGCTGGCTGGAAAGGATGTGCGGGCGGAAGCTGCGCCGCACGCCCCTGGAGGAAATTCACCGCGCGCGATTGGCCAGGACCAAACGGCTGCTGGCCAAAACCAACCTGCCCATCAGAGCCATCGGCCCGCGCTGCGGTATCAAGGAGGCTAGGTTTTGCAAGGTCTTCCGCAAGGCCACCGGCCTTACTCCCACAACGTGGCACCGCCGCAGTCGTTGAGGTGGCCGCGACTAAAGCCAGCCTCCGGGAACTCACCTGGCAGGCAAAACCACGACCCCCGCCACACTTTTAAGCTCCACCCACGCCCAGCGAAACCCCCGACATATTTGGTATGGTGATGTCCATATCCAGCACATCGCCGTCTATGTGGCCGCCGTCCGTTTCTGTGGTTTTCACGGCATCCGCGCGGGCAATCGTCAACTGGCGGCCACGAACTTGCGGCGGCAGCACCGCGCGCACGTGAATCCGTATTTGTTCGTAGGCGGCGCGCCGGGTCACATCATGGTATGAATAGCCATAGTAAATAACGATGTTGAGTTTTCCGCCCGCGCAGGTGGCGATGGCATAAGCCCGCGTACTCGGCGAAGTTGCCAGAGCCGGCACATCCAGCACCGTGGGGTACGCAACGCCCCGGCAATGGCGCATCAGCCAGAACGCATTGTAACGATACGTAATGGGCCGGTTAAGTCCCGGACGCGGCCACTGCGGCGGCAATTGCCCGTAAGGACCGCTCCCCCGCCCGATCAGACCAAATACGTATCCGCCCTGCTCAAATTCCGTCCAGCGATAATGCAGCACGCCCAGGCAGGTATCCGCATGGGCAACTGCCGAACGCCACATTTGCATGATGGAATCAAACGCCGGATGCCCGTAAAGCCAAAAATCCCACTCGGTGACAATCATTTTTAAGCGGCCTGACCGCTTTTGGCGGGCGTGTGCCAGCACCGTCTCCCAGAGATTGAAAATGGCCTCGCCGGTGTGCCCGTACGGCTGCATGCTTAGCCAGTCAAGGTTGTCACCGCAGGTGTTGACAGGATGAAAGCAATACGGATAACTGCTCCAGCCATGCATGCCGAAAAGCACCTCAGAGAAGTGCGGCTTTAGTTCGCTGGCTACCGTGTTAAAAAATTGGCCCAAACGATTGAACCACGCCACAGTGCGGCCTTCGGGTTCCACAATCGTAGGCTCAAAATAACGCACGGTGGCTGCGGCATGGGCCGGGGCCAAAGGCTGCGGCGTTTCGGCGTTCACATGGGCCAAAGCTGCGGCAAAATAGTGGGCGTACTGTTTCGCGGAAGGCCCCCGGGCAGTAGTCCATGGACACCACCCCAGCAAAATCGGTACGCCATGCAGGTGCTGAAAAATATCCGCCAGCGTCGCATCCAGTCCCTTGAAATCGAAATCCGTAGCCTTAAACGATACCACACTGTTTCCATGATCCACGTATTGGTAAGCCATGCCGGGACGCACCAGTTTGACAAATTCCGGCGGTGCCGCGGCCGCGGTGCGGTCAAAGGCTCCGTCCGGATTCAGCGCTTGGAACAGAGCCAACGCCTCTCCAGCCATCTCGCCGCCCCGGACCGTAAAGAGCCGTTCGCTGGCATAATCATCCGGGAACACCGGCATGGAAACGGTTGATTCCTGCCCATTAACGGAAAACAGCCGCGCGGTTATTTCCGCGCCGGGCCGGCGAAAATCCACACGCAGCGTTCCAACTGCCGTTTTCACCGCCAATTCCGGATGTGGATATCTCGAGTTTTTCGCCAGCCAGCTCAGCGCATTGACATACAATTGACCGAACTGTGGGGATTGGGCAAATTCTTCGCTGAACTCATCATTGGAAAACAAACCGCCGGTCCAAAGGGTTCGCCCTTTCAGGTATTCCATGGACACCCACAGCGGCTTGCCATCCTGCATGGTCGCCAAGACCGTGGCCTTCGCTTTCACCTTGCCATAATGAGCATGGTTCATCGGCGGCACATGTCTAAAATCAATACCCTTAACCACGGGATCCGCCGGAGCCACAATTGTCGGATAGATACGCCCTGCCACCAGTGGCTGGCTGGACGTTGGTCCGAAGGGCCTAAATGGAACCACATCTATTGGCATAATCTCGTTAAAGCTCAATTCCAGCCGGTCGTACGTCATCGCCTTGTACCCGTCGCCGAACATCACTCCCCCGCCGTCGGCCACAAAAGCACGCATCCCCTCCACCAACCTGGAAACCACGCTGGTTCCCATCACATCTTCCATCACCACCACATCAAATTCACGCAATGACTGCCGATCGCCATATTGCAGATATTCATAGCTGGTCCACAGAGTGAAGTGAAATTTTCCCGGAGCTAGTTTTTCCACCCGCTCGCGCACGTAAAAACCACGCAACGGACGCACCGCCGGTTTACCATCTTTCATGTAATGATAATTCGGCAACATGGATTTCCAGTCCCCGCCCACAAACAGCACACGAATTT
>JABEVA010000152.1 GCA_013044065.1 Phycisphaerae bacterium | reverse complement strand
TTCCAACCGCCACCACGGCCCGTGGACGACGCCATGTCGAACAGCGGCTTGCCGCGAAACCGCCGATGGCAAAACGGATAACCCAACGGTTGGTAGGGAGGATATATGGGGCCAACCGTGAAAAAACCGGGATAATACGCCGGCAGCAGCGGGGCATTGTCCTGCACCAAAGCGGCGGCGGGAACGGTTGTCGGCAACGCGGGTAACTTCCACACAACAGGCAAGCCGATCAACCCCGGCCGCGGCACAAACCCGGTGGAACCGGATGCGGGCGGCTTAGGCTTTGCCGGAGGCTCTACCAGCTCCGTGGGCAACATCAGTTGCTGATTGCCGGTGTATTGCGTCTGCACCGGGCGGGTCTGCATTTTATGGGCGACCCGGCGCATCTGCTGCATGGCGGCGATGATGGCATCTTTTTGCTGGAGCAATTTCCTTTGCAGAGCCTGCTGGGCGTTCAACTGCGTGGAGTAATTGTTAATCAGCAACTGCGTGCCGAGGTTATACACGCCGGTCTGCGTGGCATAAAATTGCTGCTGCACCTGTAAATTTACAATCTGGATGGTCAGATTGCTGATCTGGGCGGCCACCTGCTGGAGTTGCTGCTCGGTATTGGCCAGATCCCGACGCGCTGTATTGTACCGCGTTTGCAAAGCGGCCTTGGCCTGATGATACGCCTGGAGACGCCTTCGCAACTTCCGGAACTGGGCCTTGGTCACCCACGTATCTCCGTAGCGATACAAACCAAATCGCGCCATGCGCTTTTGCATCTGCGCATCGGCCAGATGAAATGATCGCGCCAGATTTTTGTACAGCACCGTGTTACGGGATCGCTTATAGCTGTGCAGGGCGGCCGCTATGTTGTCCAGCAGCATCCTGCTTCCCGCCGCCAGGGGCAAAGCGCTGCCATAATCACGCAGCGCTTCCGGTTCCAGCCGCTGCCGGAATGCGACAATAGCCAGATCGTTCCAGCCGACAGGCTGATCCGGGGCGACTTTCACCGCATGATGGAAATCGCTCCGGGCCGCGACAATGTTGCCCATACGGTACTGCACCACGCCATTGACAATCAAGGCATCATAAAATCCGGGAAAGACTTTCAAAACGGCCGCGGTCTGGTCGCGGGCCGCGGCCCATTGACCGGCCGTAAGGTGCCTAAGCGCCACTGCGGTTTGTGCCTGCAAGCTCGCCAGTAATTCATCCCGCCGGGCCGGAGAAACCCAGTGTCCGCCAAACTTGACCCAGCCCTTGGCCTGGATTTGCCGGTATTTCGCCAGTGTCTGCCGGGCCAGCGCCAAGCTTGGTGAATGGGGGTATTTTTTCAGATACGCCTCGGTCATCGCGATGATCTTTTGAATGTTCGACAACTCGGTGATTTCACTCTGGAGCATCCGCCAGGTCTGCTGCGCCGCCGCCGGCGTATTGGCAGCCGGCCCCATCACAATGCCGGTCACCGCGTCCAGCGAAACCTTAAAAGCCGCCCCCTTGTCCGGTTGAATCACGTACATATCGCCCTGACGATACAATCTGCCGGAAATCACGCGATTTCCCGTTAAAAATATCTGATCGGCGGAACTGACCGCTATTGAGAACGCCATCACCCCAACCCACAGGCCTATCGCCACAGGTGCAACCAAGGCTCGCACGGTTGGGCCATGTTGAGAAATCATGGTTGAACCTCCTTGGAGTCGCGTAACGCGCTTCTGCCAAGATCCTACGCGATCCGGGTCATGCACCGCTGTCATTATTATAGCTCAATCCATGCGGAGGGACCAAGTTGCAGTTGCAACGTGCAATGCCGGAAAATCGCGGCGGCAATTGACGTATTTCGCCCCGGTCTGTATGTTGGCGTTCTATTGGCCATGGTGCCATTTACTGGAGAGATGTCCGAGTGGCTTAAGGAGCACGATTGGAAGTCGTGTGTGGGGGTAACTCCACCGTGGGTTCGAATCCCACTCTCTCCGTTATCTTCCGTCGCCGGAGGTCGCAACCATGCGATTTTCGGCAATTTTCATTTCCGGGGCGTGCCCGGAAGCTTCCTTTTTTAGCGGTATTTGTGGCGTTTTGTGGCTTGGGACCACTCCGTCGGGGAGCTTTCGTCACGGCGCACAGCGCAACATCGTCTGGTGTTGGTCAAGAAAAAGGTATCAACGCGGCAAGGTCTGGCACCGTTAGGGACCGGGCAAAAATAACTTCCCACTTTCCGGCGTTTCTTTTGGTCTCTGGCTGCATTGCTCGCCCCTTACAAACCCAGGGCCAAGGTATGCGCGCCCGTCGCGTCTTGCCGGCATCCAAAATTTCAGGCAAAGCTCCAGCACTCTAAAACACGAATTTATTTCTTCGCAGTCCCTTACCTTCGACTACGGGCCGGAACATCGGCGCGGAGAGGACCTGTACCTCTCAGGCTTAAGGCTGCTCTCCATTGCACTAACGCGGGCATCTTGCCAGCATCAGCGTGTCACGGCAGTTCGCAGGACCGCAGAGTTTCCGGTGGGCACGAGTGCCTTTCAAGCTCTTGCCGGAATGTGTTATCGGTAGGCGCACAGAGTTTTAAATGAACCAAATCCAGCGAACCCCCTGGCCCGCGGCGGCGTAATAGCAGTAATAACATGGGTTTGGTGAATGGTGCCGTGCGACTTTTTCGTTTCAACCAAATTGTTGGCTTTGCTGTGGTGGCGATAAGCATCGGTAGCCTTGTTGCACCCCGTACATACGCCGGCGAATTCCGCTCCATGCAATCGGTGGCGAATACGCACACCGAATCTCGTAGTGTGGGCATTACGCCCCACCCGGGTGCACAGCTGCCACTGCACTTGCATTTCACCAACTCTCACGGCCAAACGGTGCGGCTGGGCCAATATTTTCGTGCCGGACGTCCAGTTATCCTCAGTCTGGTGTATTATAAGTGTTATGGGGTGTGCCCCTTTGTGGAAATTGGCTTGTTACGGGCCATTGAAAAGATGAACGCTACGCTTGGCCACGATTACGAGGTTGTAACCATCAGCTTCAGTTCGCGGGACCGTGCTGCTGATGCGGCCATCAAAAAAGCACATTACCTCGTCGCCGCCCCTTCGCAACTCAGAAGCGCTATTTCGAAACATTGGCACTTCTTGGTCGGAACGAAAACTGTTGATCGCAAAATTGCCTCAACCATTGGCTTCCGCTATCGGTGGAACCCAACAATTCAGATGTACGACCATCAGGCAGCCATCTACGTTTGTACGCCCACCGGAAAAATTGCGAATTATTTTTTCGGCGTACACTACCAGCCGGAAAGCCTCAGGCTCGCCATCGTACAGGCCGGAGACCAGAAGATCAGCAACGTGTTCGACCAGATCCTGTTATTTTGTGTCAGCTTCAACCCGCAAACCGGTAAATACACCGCCATCGCCTACCGGGTGGTGTTTCTTTCCGGAATAGCGGTTCTCATTGCTTTGGGAGCTTTGTTCGGCTGGCTGTGGTGGTGGGAACGCAGGTACCGACGAAAGGGGGAGCCTGTTAAGGCTTGATACCCCAACGTTGCTGCGCCCGCAACCAAATGGCAGATGACGCAACCAATGCTGCGTGAGAACGGGCCCGAGCCTTGCAGCGATTGGCC
>JABEVA010000151.1 GCA_013044065.1 Phycisphaerae bacterium | reverse complement strand
TTGCTGATTTTTTCGATTGCTGCAGGCATTGTCATTACCTCACGTAAGCTATTTCACAGGATACACGCCCGGTGGCGGTCGGTCAAGATCGGCGGCTGCGCCGAGAACAGGCGGCTGTGGTCGCAGCCAGGCCCAACTCCTCATCACGCTGACCGCTGCGGCCACAGCCGCACGCCACAGTCACAGGATAGCTTTGCGCCTTGAATTCATGGGGCTGCCATGTTATTCTTGTTTTGAGTTAAAATCCGCATTGGCTTTGTGCCTTGAATGTGGGCTGTTGGGACTTTCCGCGATGGCAACAACGGTAATCACGGGTCCATTTTCTTTGCAAAAGGCCTCCTGAACGAGTATAGTCAGGCGTATGAGCGTTGTCGTAGCCAACAAGAATATCCAAGGTGGCGCTGCGTGCTTCGGAGGCACTCGAGTGCCGATCGAAGCGCTTTTTGACTACTTGGAAAAAGACCATACCGCCGCTGAGTTCCTGGCCGATTTTCCGACGGTGTCGCCGGAGCAAGTGCGGGCCTTGCTGGAGGCAGCGAAGGCTGATTTGCAACTGCACGCGGAGCAAGCCATCACGCAATGAAAATACTATTGGATGAGAACTTGCCACACCGGTTACGGCTGAGGCTGCACGGTCATGAGGTGGCAACGGTAAGCTTCATGGGCTGGAAAGGGGTTGAGAACGGTGATCTGCTGAAGCTGGCCGCGGCCAACGGCTTTGACGTGTTGCTGACCAAGGATTCCGGCATGGAGCATCAGCTGAACCCCACGTCACTTCCGATCTCGGTGGTGGTTCTGATGGCGGCTTCCAACGCCTTCGAAGACATGGAGCCGCTCATTCCGGCTTTGCTCGCCCGGTTGGCGTGTCTTGAACCGCGAACGTTAGTCCGCATTCCGGAGCGGTGAAAGTGGGGCGGGGGCGGCCGCAGGAGCTACAGGATGCCTGCGTTACGTGCGGCGGGGACCAGGCGGCGTATCGCCAAGGGCGTCCTGCGGGTATTGAGCCATGAGCCGCTCGACTTGGGAGAGCAGACTGGGCAGGTGGCCCTCGATAACGCCCCAGACCGTGGCGTCGTCCAAGGTGTCGTAGCCGTGAATGATGCGGTTGCGGAATCCGACGATACGCGGTAATTCGGGTATCCGCGAGGCTGTGGCGGCGTCGACTGCCGCGAGACGGTTCAGGGCTTCGCCCATGATCTCAAATTCCCGCTCCACAGCACGGCGAAACTGTCGGTCCGCTTCGTAGTCGTGAAAGCTGCGATTCGCACACCAGCCATGAATGCCGCGCGCGGATTCAAGGACATCAAACAGCAGAGCTTTGGCCCGTTCGTTCATACACCACCTGCCGTGTGATTTCCACTTCGCGACGAAAATACGGGTTGCGAACCGCTTGCTCAGTAACTAAATCCACCGGACGATGGAAGACTGTCTCAAGGGCGGCGGCAAGATCCAGATAGCGGTCCGCATATTCACGCGTTGGTTGGCGTTCGGCAAAGCTGACCAGGAAATCCAAATCGCTCGAACCGGAAGCAAAATTGCCGTTGGCCGCGGATCCGAAAACACTCAGGCGCTCGACACGAAAACGGCAGCAAAGCTCAACGAGATCACCACGGCGCTGGTAAATCAGTTCAATCATGCAATGAGCATAACGGATTTGGGCAGCGTTGCAACAGTGGCGGGTTTCCATTCATCCCGATAGCCATCCCGATAGTGATCCCGACGGTCATCCCGATTTACCATCCCGATAGTGATCGGGACAGGTCTTGACAGGTCGGGATAAACACCATACGCGGATGAATGCCGCCTCAGACCAACTCGACCCGCACGCGCCGCCCCACGATACCTGCCGCGCGCTGCAAGCTTGAAAGTGTGATGTCGCTGCTGGCATCGAGGATGCGGTCAACCTGCGTGCGGCTGGTCCTGAGCCGCGCCGCCATTGTGCTCTTGGAAATTCTCTTTTTTCGCATCGCCGCGGCGAGTTGCCATGCGATGACCTCTTGCACGGCCTGTGTCTGCGCCTCTTCGAAGATGCCCTCCCCTTTCAAGAATTCGTCAATACTGGACCCCAGATGTTTGTGTTTCATTGATCAAGCTCCTTTTTGCGATTTCGCGCCAGGGCCAGGGCCTCGTCCGGTGTGGCCCGCGTTTTCTTGAAAAATCCGTGCAATGCCACCAACGCATCACCGTGCGGGCACAGCAGAACCCGCGCCGTGCGACCGGTCGGAAGGCCCGTGCGCAGCTCCCACAGCCCACCTCCCAACGGCCGACACAGCGGCATACCTACGGGCCAGCGCCACTGCACCCGCATGAGATCTTTGCCTATCGCGTGGCGCTCCGCCCCGGGAAGCCCTTTCAACCACTCCCGCACGGGTTCGTTTCCCCCGGAAGTGCGGAAAAAGACCAACGGAGTCTTCTGCGGGTGGGAACGCTGCATTATCCGACGCCCTTCAAACCCTTATTGTATCATAAAAGGTACGCAAGGCAAGGCGGCGGAGCCGCAGGCGGCTGGTTTGGGTGCGGCCATAAATTGTGGCACTTAAACCAAAAGCCACCTCTGGAGCGGATATTGGTATTGCTGGGCAAAAGGCCACTTTAGATCGACGGCGGGTGAGGACACCCGCGATCCCAGGAATCCCCGTTAAATATGGGAATTGGTACCGGTTATGGGGATATTGCCACAAAATCTGGCCGCACCCGCTGGTTTCCATGTGGCAGGTTTATATCCATCCCGGCGCGGCCGGGATAAACTACTTGCACGGCGCGGCTGTGGCCGCAGACAAAGCGATCAGCTTTCAGCGATCGGCGGTCAGCTTTCATGACTCCGCCGCATGCTCTGCCGTAATTGCTGATGGCTGAACGCTGACCGCTGAACGCTCGCAAGGTTGACAAACCATTGTGGAAGCTACGCCTTTTGCGCAGCTTTTTGGGGCAGGGCGGCGTATACCGCTTCCGCTTTTTGGGACACTATTTCCCACGTATAATTTTCCCGCACCAGCTTCCGGCCATTTTGGCCCATGGACGCCCGGCCTGACGGGTCCGCTAAC